>NZ_JAKNRV010000340.1:0-5365 GCF_023072625.1 Pseudomonas emilianonis | reverse complement strand
GTCGAGGCGTGAAGCCAGGGCCTCGGTGTTCTGGAAGATATTGATAAAGCCCGGGCCGGCGATTTCGGCCTTGCTCACCTGCGGATCGGCCGGCAGCGCGGCGATGATTTTCTCCGCCAGGTCGCGCGGCTTCATGCCGGCCGGCTTGGCCAGCATCATCGCGATGTTGCTGGCGAAGTCACCGTGGGTCTTGTCGCGGGTGTTTTCCACCTGGATCGCCGGCGTCAGGCCTTCAGGCAACACACCTTCGTTGACGAGTTGGGTGAGGGCTTGTTGGATCAGCTGGCGAATGGTGTCTTTCATGGTGTTCTCTTTCGACCGCAAGCGGTGGCGCGCGATGCGCAGGTGGAAAAACTGGGCATTATCCGTGGCGAGGGCAGGCTTGCCAACCGTTCAGACCAGATGGCGGACCTGCGGGCCTCATCGCGGGCAAGCCCGCTCCCACATTTAAGCGTGTTCACATTTCAAAATGCGGGGCCTGGCTTGCCGGTGATAGCGATTTAACTATCAATACAAATCGACCGGGTCCACATCCATCGACCATCGCACCTGGCGCCCGCTGGGCATTTGCTCCAGCGCAAGTAACCAGCTACTTAATAGCCGATGCAGCGGCGCGCGGGACGTCGCCTGCAAGAGTAGCTGAGCGCGATACCGTCCGGCGCGGCGCTCCATGGGCGCGGGCACCGGGCCGAGCAATTCGATGCCGCTCAGGCCCAGCTCTGCGAGCAGACGTTCGGCGGCGCCGCAGGCTTCATCGAGAAACCCCTCCGCCTGCCCCGGCTTGTGCGCCTCGGCACGCAGCAGCGCGAGGTGGGCAAAGGGCGGCAGGCCGGCGGCGCGGCGTTCGCTCAAGGCCTGCTCGGCAAACGCGAAGTAACCTTGCTCGGTCAGTTGAATCAGCAGCGGATGGTCAGCCAGGTGGGTCTGGATGATCACCTTGCCCGGCTCCTCGGCACGCCCGGCACGCCCGGCGACTTGCACGATCAACTGCGCCATGCGCTCGCTGGCGCGGAAGTCGCCGGAGAACAAGCCGCCGTCGGCATCCAGGATCGACACCAGGGTCACCCGGGGAAAGTGATGCCCCTTGGCCAGCATCTGCGTGCCCACCAGGATGCACGGTTGGCCCTTCTGGATGGTGGCGAACAGCTGGTTCATCGCGTCTTTGCGCGAGGTGCTGTCGCGATCGACCCGCAGCACCGGGTAGTCCGGGAACAGAATGCCCAGGCGTTCTTCGGCGCGTTCGGTGCCCGCGCCAACCGGTCGCAGGTCGACTTTGCCGCATTGCGGGCAATGGCGCGGCACGCGTTCCACATGGCCGCAGTGATGGCAGCGCAACTCGCCATGGCGCTGGTGGACGGTCATGCGCGCATCGCAGCGCTCGCATTCGGACATCCAGCCGCAGTCATGGCACAACAAGGTCGGCGCGAAGCCGCGACGATTGAGAAACACCAGGACTTGCTGGCCGGCGGCGAGGGTCTGGCCGATGGCTTGTTGCATCGGCCCGGAAATGCCGCTGTCCAGTGGTCGGCTTTTTACATCCAGGCGTAGGAAGCGCGGTTGCTTGGCGCCGCCTGCGCGCTCATTCAGGCGCAGCAGGCCATAGCGGCCGGTGTAGGCGTTATGCAGGCTTTCCAGGGAAGGGGTGGCCGAACCCAGCACGATCGGGATGTCTTCCTGGCGCGCCCGCACCAGGGCCAGGTCGCGGGCGTGGTAGCGCAGGCCTTCCTGTTGTTTGTACGAACCGTCGTGTTCTTCGTCGATGATGATCAGCCCGGGGTTTTTCATCGGGGTGAACAGCGCCGAGCGGGTGCCGATAATAATGTCGGCCTCGCCGTCCCGCGCTGCCAGCCACGACTCCAGGCGTTCACGGTCGTTGACCGCCGAATGCACCAGGGCGATGCGTGCGTTGAAGCGCTGTTCGAAACGCGCCAGGGTTTGCGGGCCGAGGTTGATCTCGGGGATCAACACCAGCGCCTGTTTGCCGGCCTGCAGGGTTTCGCGGATCAACTGCAGATAGACTTCGGTCTTGCCGCTGCCGGTCACGCCAGCCAGCAGGAACGCGTGAAAGCTGTCAAAACCTGCGCGAATGGCTTCATAGGCCGCACGCTGTTCGGGGTTCAGCGGCAATTCCGGTTGGGCCAGCCAGTGTTCATGGCGCGGGTCCGGGGCGTGCTTGCGGATCTCGACTTGCACCAGGCCTTTGGCGAGCAGCAGGTCGAGGCTGTCTTTGCTCAGCATCAGCTTGCTCAAGAGCTGATGAGCCACGCCATGGGGGTGCTGGGCCAGCGTCGCGAGGGCTTCACGCTGGCGCGGAGCGCGGGCGATGCGCGGGTCGTCGAGGCGTGCGCCGGGCACCGTCGACCAGAAGCGCTCCTGGCGCGCTTCAGCCAACTCGCCCTGGCGCAGCAGTACCGGCAGCGCCCAGCTCAAGGTGTCGCCCAGGCTGTGCTGGTAATACTGGGCAGTCCACAGGCACAGCTTGAACAGCGCGGGCGGTAGCGGCGGGGTGGTGTCGAGGATAGCCACGGCGGGTTTGAGCTTTTCTGCCGGGACTTCACTGTGATCGGCCACTTCTACCAGGATGCCGATCATTTCCCTGCGCCCAAAGGGCACCCGTACCCGCATGCCCGGCTGTAACTGCGCCCGCAGCACGCCGGCCGGGGCCCGGTAGTCGAACAGGCGGCGCAGGGGCGAGGGCAGGGCTAGGCGCAAAATGGCGTCGGGCACGCGAGGGGTCTCATATAAAGGCAGGCGGTGGCGCAGGGGCGGCAGACTAGCAGACCGGCGGTGAACCTGCAGCACCGCGGCGCCTGCATCGCGAGCAAGCTCTGCCCCCACAAGGTATTGGTTTTCTGATGAAAGGGGCTTTTGCGTGGTGAATCGATGCTGAGCGGCGCTTGCGCGTTTAAAAAGGTCTGGTAGAATCCGCGGCCTAATTACGTGCGGTATTCGACAATGGTGTCGAGTGGCGGCACGCTAGCCTGAGGAAGTCACCATGAAAGCCGGTATCCATCCAGCGTACGAAACCATCGAAGTCACCTGCAGCTGTGGCAACAAGTTCGAAACCCGTTCGAACCTGTGCAAGCCACTGGGCACTGACGTATGCAACGAGTGCCACCCGTTCTACACCGGTAAGCAGAAAACTCTGGACACTGGCGGCCGTGTACAGCGCTTCGCAGATCGCTTTGGTGCTTTCGGCAAGAAGCCTGCTGCTACTCCAGCAGAGTAAGGCTCAAAAGCCCTATGGGCTTTTGCCAGCTGTTGAAAAAGGCGCCCCTTGTGGGCGCCTTTTTTGTGCCCGCGATTTGGCTGTCGGCGGCCAGGCAGGAACTCCAGCGCGATTGCGCTTGTTTAAATCGATATCGGAAGAAAAATTGTAGACATTTTTTAAGTAGATTGTGAGCAGTTCGCTCCTTGTATCCCGCAGCTCTTGGCCAAAAGTCGTAGTGCATAGCCCTTGACACCAGTGACTGTCCAGTCTTGTAGGGGCTTTACGACACGAGTATCCTCGGCGGTCCGTCGACCAACAGTAAAAGCGGAATGCCGATATGTCTGATTTGAAAACTGCCGCTCTCGAATATCATGCCCTTCCTCGTCCAGGAAAGCTGAGTGTAGAGCTCACCAAAGCCACTGCCACCGCCCGCGACCTGTCGCTGGCCTACAGCCCTGGCGTTGCCGAGCCTGTACGTGAAATCGCCCGTGACCCTGAGTTGGCGTACAAATACACCGGCAAAGGCAACCTGGTTGCAGTGATTTCCGATGGCACCGCGATTCTCGGTCTGGGTAACCTCGGCCCATTGGCCTCCAAGCCAGTCATGGAAGGTAAAGGCGTGCTGTTCAAGCGCTTTGCCGGCATCGATGTGTTCGACATCGAAGTTGATTCCGAGAGCCCGCAGGCTTTCATCGACACCGTCAAGCGCATTTCCATCACCTTCGGTGGCATCAACCTGGAAGACATCAAGGCACCTGAGTGCTTCGAGATCGAAAAGGCCCTGATCGAGCAGTGCGACATTCCGGTATTCCACGATGACCAGCACGGCACCGCGATCGTTACAGCGGCCGGCATGATCAACGCCCTGGAAATCGCTGGCAAAACCCTGGCTGACGCCAAGATCGTCTGCCTGGGCGCCGGTGCTGCGGCCATCTCGTGCATGAAGCTGATCGTCAGCATGGGCGCCAAGCTGGAAAACATCTACATGGTCGACAGCAAGGGCGTGATCCAGTCCGAGCGTACCGACCTGAACCAGTACAAGGCGATGTTTGCGCATCCGTCCTCCAAGCGCACCCTGGCTGAAGCCCTCGACGGTGCCGACGTGTTCGTCGGCCTGTCCGGCCCGAACCTGCTGAGCGCTGAAGGCCTGAAGGCCATGGCGGCCAACCCGATCGTGTTCGCCTGCTCCAACCCGGACCCAGAAATCGCGCCAGAACTGGCACACGCCACCCGCGACGACGTGATCATGGCCACCGGCCGTTCGGACTACCCGAACCAGGTCAACAACGTACTGGGCTTCCCGTTCATCTTCCGTGGTGCCCTGGACGTTCGCGCCAAGCGCATCAACGAAGAAATGAAAGTGGCTGCCGCCAACGCCCTGCGTGAACTGGCCAAGCTGCCGGTGCCTCAGGATGTGTGCGATGCCTACGGTGGCGCCAAGCTGGAATTCGGTCGTGAGTACATCATTCCGAAACCAATGGACAAGCGCCTGATCACCCTGATCTCCGACGCCGTGGCCAAAGCCGCGATCGAGACCGGTGTGGCCACCCTGCCGTATCCGAAAAACTACCCGCTGCAAAGCGTGGATGATGTGTTCAACGGCTAAGCCGTTGTAGCGCACCAACAAAAAGCCCCGGCTCTCGCGAGTCGGGGCTTTTTGCTGTGTGGCTATAAACCCGAGGCCTGCGCAGAACCAAATGTGGGAGGGGGCTTGCCCCCGACAGTCACCTGATGAGTTGACTGGTCCACTGCTATCGGGGGCAACCCCCCTCCCACATTGGATCTGTGTTCAAACACAGACTCCGTCAGAACAGGTCGATCGGTGCCGCCTCATCTGCCGGCAGCGGGCTGCCCGGCGCCACGCCATTGCCCAGTTCGTTGATCGACGGCGGCGTGTCTTCGCTCTTGAACAGCTCGAAGTACGCATTCGGCGTGCTCGGCGATGCCGCGCGGCCACTGACCGGGTCGATCCGCAGGCTGAGGATGCCTTCCGGTTCTGGCTGGGTATGCAGCGGCTTGTCCTTCAGGGCCGCGCCCATGTAGCTCATCCAGATCGGCAGCGCGACGGTGCCGCCGAACTCGCGGCGGCCGAGGCTTTCCGGCTGGTCGTAGCCGGTCCACACGGTGGTCACGTAGTCGGCGTTGTAGCCGGAG
>NZ_JAKNRV010000033.1:0-25634 GCF_023072625.1 Pseudomonas emilianonis | reverse complement strand
TGGAGATCCTGCGCAATGCCGGCGAGCTGTACCCGTTTCTCAAGGGGGCCCAGGCGATTCGCACCTGGAGCGGCACCGAAGGTTACCTACCCGATCATGAACCGGTGATCGGCCCCAGCAGCACCCAACCTGGCCTGCTCCACGGTTTCGGCTTTGCCGGCGCCGGGTTCCAGCTCGGTCCGGCGGTCGGTGAAGCCCTGGCAGAGATCGTCTGCACAGGGGCCAGCCGGCAACCCATCGAAGCGTTTTCCATCCGTCGTTTCCAAGCCTGAGAGGAAAAACATCATGAATACTCGTATTGCGCTGTCCTGCTTGTCCCTCGCTCTGCTCGCCTCCACCGCCCATGCGGCGCCGACGCTGTACCTGGGCATGAACGGCGGCACCATGGAACGGGTGTACGCCGACAAGGTGCTGCCCGCGTTCGAGAAGGCCAATAATGTCAAGGTGGTGATCGTGCCCGGCACTTCGTCGGACATTCTCGCCAAGGTCCAGGCCAACAAAGACAACCCGCAGATGCACGTGATGTTCCTCGACGACGGCATCATGTACCGCGCCATCTCCATGGGCCTGTGCGACAAACTGGCGCCGAGCCCGCCCCTGGAGCAGATCCCGGCCAAAGCGAAAATCAAGGACGAAGCCGTGGCCGTGACCCTCGGCGTCACCGGCCTGGGCTACAACGCCAGGATGTTCAAAGAGAAAGGCTGGGCTGCACCGACCTCGTGGATGGACCTGGCCGACCCGCGTTTCAAGGACAAAGTGGTGTTCCAGTCCCTGGCCTCCTCCACCTTCGGCCTGCACGGTTTCCTGATGTTCAACCGTCTCCAGGGCGGCTCCGAAACCAACGTAGACCCAGGCTTCAAGGCCTGGCCAAAAACCGTCGGCCCCAACGTACTGGAATACATCGCCAGCTCGGCGAAAATCTCCGAGATGGTGCAAACCGACGAAGCCGCGATCTTCCCCCTCACCCCGACCCAGGTCGCCACCCAGAAACTGCTCGGCGTGCCGATGGAATATGCGCAACCCAAGGAAGGCGCCGTGGTGTTGAACGTCGCCGAATGCGTGATCGCGCGTAACGACCAACCGGAACTGGCGCAGAAACTCGCGGCCTTCCTACTCACCGCCGAAGCCCAGGCACCTGCGCTGGAGGAAGGTGACCAGATCCCGTCGAACCCGACCACGCCCACCAGCGACAAGACCCGCGCGCGGGTGGAGGCGATGCAGGGTTATTTGCAGACGGCGGTTTCGATTGATTGGGACCAGGTGAACCAGGCGCGGCCGGAGTGGAATGCGCGGTGGAGTCGGTCGATTGAGCGGTAGGCAGCGATAACGGCTCGCGCCCACGCGTTTGCGTGGGTGCGATTACTACCTTGCCCTGCAAGCATTGAGTTTGCGTTACTTTGAGTGTTTTTCGTAGAACGCGACCACGACCGCCCTCTGGGCTCGAATCTCGCTAAGCTACTGCCGCATCTCTCGATGGCGGGGAGTATTGAACAGAAGCAACCCCAGGAGCGGAAACGCGATACCCAGCGCATAAGCCAACGTATGGGGACTGAATGGAATCGTCGGGATCACCAGCATCAGGCAAAAAGCGAAATAGCCCACCATAAATCCAGCGGCCCATCGAGGGCCACGCGCAATCATGAAGTTTCCAAACACTAGAAAAGCTGTCAACGAAAGCAGGCCCCAACCAGACACTTCGGTTTGCAGCGGTCAGCCCCCCAAGACATCCTTTAACTGAGTCAAGGTGGCATGACGGATTGGGTGGGCACTATAGCTTTTAGGCAATGCCCCTGCTCGCTGCCACAATTTGAGTAATTTTGCAGTCAGTCAGTGCGTGAGGGCGGATTAGATTGGGTAAGCCGGCGCAGTCATTTAAGGAAAACTATTCAAACGTTTCGAATAGGAAACTCCAAGCGAAAGCTAGTTCCTAATTGACTGCTATCTACGGTCACTCGACCGCCATGCAGCTGCAGAATTGAGCGAACGATTGCTAACCCAAGGCCACCGGAATCATCCGGCTGATTGCGTGAGGGGTCGCAACGGTAGAAGCGATCAAACAGTCGAGGAAGGTGTTCCGCTGAAATCGGCTGGCCTTGGTTGTGCACAGTAACTTCAATACTGTCCGCCAACACCACACTGCTAATAGTCACTGCCGTAGCGGGAGCCCCATAACGCAGTGCGTTGGCGAGCAGGTTAGCCAATGCTCGACGGATCAAGGCCGGATCAGCACGCAACTGATCATGGGCTTGATTGATTAGCGTGACATCGCGTTCTTGCGCCAAGCCTTCAAAATACTCACACAGTTGCTCTACTAGATCGTGCAGGTTGATGAGCTCATCACTTACAGATGCATGCGACTGCTCGGTACGCGCGAGGAACAGCATGCTGTCGATCATTCGCGCTAGACGCTCATATTCTTCCTGATTGGAAACAAGCAGGTTCTGATAGTCCTCGATTGAACGACCATGCCTCAGGGATTGCTGGGTATGCCCCATCAGGTTAGTGAGCGGGGTACGCATCTCATGGGCGAGATCCTCTGAGAATCGTGATAGCTGGGCGAACCCCTCTTCAAGGCGTGCAAGCATGTTATTAAGCGCCTGGCTGAGCGCTTGTAGTTCACTCAGATCGTTGAACTCATCCAGCCGCAGATGCAGATGGTGTACATCAATTGCGGCAGCGCGCTTCGCCAGCAGGCGCACAGGTCGTAAGCCTCGCTGACTGACCCACCAGCCGAGCACAAAAGCCAGCAGCGCGCCGACTGACATCGCGAGCCAGAGCTTGAGTCGGTAAGCCCTGAGCATCTGCTCGCGCTCACTCAACAACTTGCCAGCAATCAGGGTCAAGCCGCGATCACCCTGCATGACATGCTGCCAAGCAAGCCGCACTGACACTGAAGAGTGGCCGTCACCGAGCTGAGCCTGGGCTGCGGCAGGTAACTGGGGCAAGCGCATGCTTACGGGGTTGATTTCGATCAGCACCTGGCCAGTGTCATCGACAATCCACAGCAGGTTGTCGCGATTGCCCAGCATGTTTTCGTAAAGTTTGGGCCGATTTCGTAGTTGCTCGATGCTGTCACTGTCGTTGATCAACGCCTGCATGCGATCCAGGCGCCCGAGTAGGGCCTGGTCATCGCGCCACGCGATTTCTCGCTGTAACGACTGATAAAGATAAAAACCAATGGAGCCCAGCAGCAGCGCACTGACCAGCGCGAACATAACCGCCAGGCGCAAGCTCAGGGCACGCGGAAACAGTTTCAGGATTGCACCTCAAGCATGTAGCCGATGCCACGTACTGTGTGTATCAACTTTAGTGGGTAAGGATCGTCAACCTTGGCGCGCAGTCGCCGAATGGCGACATCGACCACATTGGTATCACTGTCAAAGTTCATCTGCCAGATCTGCGAAGCAATCGAGGAGCGCGACAGCACCTCCCCTTCCCGACTGACTAACAGGTGCAACAGGGCAAACTCCTTGTTGGTCAGGGTCAGGCGTTCACCCTGACGCGTGACCTTACGCCGCAACAGATCCACGCTCAGGTCTGCAACCAAGAACTGCTCGACCTCACGGGGAGGCCCCCTGCGCAGCAGGGTACGTACACGGGCCAACAACTCGGCATAGGAAAAAGGTTTGACCAGGTAATCATCGGCCCCTGACTCAAGCCCTTTGACCCGATCCTCCACAGAGTCCCTGGCGGTAAGAAAAAGCACCGGCGTTTGCCACTTGCGCCGAATAATCTGAAGCAATTGCCATCCGTCCAGGCCCGGCAGCATGACGTCCAGAATGATCAAGTCGAACTCACTTTCCTGCGCCAGGTACTGGCCCTCCAGGCCATCCAAGGCAACCTCAACCACGTAGCCCGATTCAGTCAGGGCTTTGTGGAGGTAATCCGCTGTTTTCGTTTCATCTTCGACGACCAGGATACGCATCTTTTCCTCCAAAACTGGAGCATAGGCTAGCGCGCCTGACCGTTTTGGCACATTACATCTTGGTAATCATGAGGCAATCATTCTGACGGAGTGCACCGGTCATCATGTGTGGCTATGACTCAGCCAGACAAAATAAAGGAAAAAGCATGCGTATAAGCCTACCGACTTCATTGCTGACGTCACTCGCAATGAGCTCCGCGCTCGCCGTCGCATCACCGGATCAAGTTGTGCAGCGCAACGACGTGTCATTGGCAATGGCCAATGACTTGCTAAATGCCGCGCGGGCAGCGTGTCATGCCGATGGCCGTACAAGTGTTGCCGCAATTGTCGACCGTGGAGGCAATTTAGTCGCCCTGCAGCGCGACGATAACGTTGGCCCACACAACACATTAGCAGCCCAACGTAAGGCCTATACCGCCCTATCGACCAAGACGCCAACACGACTATTGGCAGAGCGTGCTCGCAGTACACCCGATGCTGAAAACCTCAACACCCTGAATGAGCTATTGCTGCTGGGCGGCGGAGTGCCGCTGTTGTTTGAAGGCCAAGTAATTGGCGCTATCGGAGTGGCCGGTGCAGGTGGGGCAGCATTCGATGAAGGGTGCGCATTAGTCGCTATCAACAAAATTTTACCTGCCGTTAAAAACTAAGGACATCATCATGACTGTATTAAAAGCTCTCTTCGCTGGCGTTGTATTGAGTGTCGTATCGTCACTGGCATTAGCGGCAGGAAACCCGCTCAGTGTGCATGTACTCAACTTACAAGATGGTTTGCCGTCTCCGGGTGTCAATGTCACGTTGGAAAAACAGGACGGCAAGAGCTGGAACATGCTCAACAGCGCAGCGACAAACGAGCAAGGTCGTATTCCCGGGCTGTACCCCAATGGTCAAGCCCTGGAAAAAGGCACCTACCGTGTCACCTTCAAAACCGGTGAGTGGTTCAACGCTCACAAAATCTCAAGTTTCTTTCCGGAGGTACCGGTCATTTTTGAGGTAGACGGCACCCTTGCGCACTACCACATCCCATTACTGCTCAGCCCCTACGGTTTCTCTACCTACAGAGGGAATTGAGCGTCTACCAGACAAAGAGACAAGGCCGCCCCTCATCGCATGGGCGGCATTTTTGTGCACGCCCCACTTTGCTGAGAATAACCGGTTGGGGACTCCCCTCGAACGTTAACGCCTTCGCATAGCACCCACTATCGGGCCAAGGTGCTTCTGAGCAGGTAAATCATGGGCGCGAGAACGTTCGGCTACCTGCTTTTGCGTTCAATTGTCTGTAAGGTATTTCCGAGCCCACTGCTCAGCGGTGGTGACTTGAATCGACTGCTGCTCGTTGAAAGTGACAGCTTTAGGCCACGCCACGCCTCGACCTTGTGCGAACACAGCGCGGTACTTTTTGATGTGATGAGTCGGGTCTTTCTCCAATTCCTGGATTAGGTACGGAACAGTCCACACGTTACGTTTGAATGGGCGTCCCAGAACACGTTCAAGGATGCTCGCAACCTGCCCATACGTCACAGTGTCGCCAGAAAGGTAGACGATTTGATTGCGGAATCGAGGTTCAAAGAAAACGACTTCCGCTGTCAGAGTACCGATGTCGTCTGGTGTCGTGAGCGTCACGCTGTTTTCAAGACTGCCTAGGGCGTTCACTGCGTCGTTTTCGAAGTCCACTACCTCAAATACAGGCTCGAAAAGGAAACTGGTGAACATACCCGTCGAGATGATTACCCATTCAGTTTTGTTTTGGGCACGAAGCAACTCGCGCACATCGAGCTGAGCATCGAATAGATCCTGGGGACTGCCCCGACCGATCACCTCAAAATCGACGCCAAACTGCCATGGGAAGTAGCGCTTCACGCCGGACTTGAGAGCTGCTGTCGCCAACTTCATCGGGGTTTCTCGACCCGCGACCATGCCTGCGCAGCCTATTACCGTATCGAACCGTGCGAACACTTCAGCAAGCTGATCGATTGAATCATTCACTAGGTCTGCGGCGACCATTTGAATGCCCAGACTACGGAGCTCATCGATTTCTACCTTTTTCTCAGGCACCTGAGTGTTGATGGTCGAATCCCTGAGCAGGACGCTGATTGTGGAGCCGGGTATACGCTTTGCCACCTGCGCAAGATTGCGTAAAACCGGAAGGCCAAGTTCACCGGCGCCTAGAACGAGAATTGATTGTGGGGAAAGCGGGGTCACTTTGGTCATGATTTCTCCTGAGACCGGTTGCCTGTAAGATAAGCGAATGCTTGCACGATTCAGCAGCGCTCGTAAGAAGGCACACGTGTGATACCAGGGGGGAGAAATGACCGATCATGAAACTCTTAGCCAAGCAGAAGCTATCTGCCAAACGCTTAGAGAAGATGATGATGGAGTCAGGCGGGAAGTCCTCGCTCACGCAGGTAGCCGCTGGTCATTGGGCATCCTGCATGCCTTGGGTGTGTACGGTAAGATGCGCCATGCCGAGATAAAAAGGCAGATGGCTGGTGTGACTCAGCGAATGTTGACGAAGACGCTACGCTCCATGGAGCGTGATGGCCTACTGATTCGGCGGGAATTCGGTGAAATTCCGCCCCGCGTCGAGTACGAACTGACGCCGCTGGGCATGGGGCTGTTGATCCGTATGTCCCCTATCTGGACGTGGGTAGTCGAAAATGCCGAGGATTTCCGCAAGGCACGTCGCATTTTCGACAGTCAGGATGGCAAAAAACCTTCATGGCAAATCCCCTCGTCGATTCCAGTAGATCCAGAAGCGCTTGAGTAATCTTTAGCGTTGCAAGTAACGTCCTTAGGCTAAATCGGGCTAAGCGTCCGTCCAACTCAGTAACTCGACGTGTATCAGGCAGAGCCTATAAAGTCGCTCGCGATCCGGAGCGCCTGCTCATTGAGAAGCGCGCCGAGGTACTTTCAGCGGCAGTCTATCCGCTGACAGATGATGATTGGGCTATGTACTTCGACCAAAGACTGCTGGAGGCGAGCTACTCAGCAGTAAATCCGCCGGTCATATAGATTATTTATTGAACATTTTGCAAAAACCCGTAACATCGCCCACCATGATACTCGAACAGCTCAAAGCCTTGGGCAATGACACTCGCATGCAAATGATGGAGTGGCTCAAAGACCCACTCAGTAATTTCCCACCTCAGGATCATGACGATCCTGCAATAGGAGTGTGCGTAACCCATTTGCAGCACAAGGCCGGCCTTTCACCTTCGACCGCGTCTGCACACTTAGCTATCTTGCAACGTGCAGGCTTCGTGCTAACCACCCGCATCGGAAAATGGACTTACTATCGGCGCAACGAGCAGGCGATTGCTGATTTTGCGGCTAGACTGACAATCGAACTATAATTTCTAACATTTCATTTCGTTATTTCGCGTAATTAGAAAACGCAAGGAATCCCCTATGAGCACTAAAACTATCTTCGTCCAACCCGGTGGCGGTTATGAAAAGGTTGTGGTTGGCAGTAGCGAAGTCCGGGCCGCAGCGCGCGGCGAAATCACCGTGCGCCTTCACGCCAACTCGCTCAACTACCACGACTTCGCGGTGGTCAGCGGTATGTGGGGGCCTAGCGAAAAACGCATCCCCATGGCCGATGGTGCAGGTGAAGTCATTGCTGTCGGCGAAGATGTCACTGAATTTAAGGTGGGTGACTCGGTTGTTAGCACATTCTTCCCTGAGTGGATCAACGGTGCGCCACTGGTTGAGGGCTTTGTTAGCGTGCCAGGTGATGGCATTGACGGCTACGCTCGTGAGCAAGTGACGGCCAAAGCCACATCGTTCACCCTCGCGCCTACCGGATACAGCCATGCTGAAGCGTCGACGCTCACCACTGCAGGCCTTACTGCATGGCGCGCCCTGATGGCCGATGACTCACTCAAGCCGGGCGACACTGTGCTCGTCCAAGGCACTGGTGGCGTTTCAATTTTCGCTCTGCAGTTCGCTAAAATGGCCGGTGCTACCGTCATTGCTACTTCTTCAAGCGACGAAAAACTTGAACGTCTGAAAGGGCTAGGCGCTGATCATGTGATCAATTACCGCAAAGACCTTAACTGGGGTGAAACTGCACGCGCTCTAACGGGCGGCCGTGGTGTTGATCACATCATAGAAGTCGGCGGCCCTGCGACTCTTGAGCAATCGATGATTGCAACTCGGGTTGCTGGTCACATCTCCATCATCGGGATACTGAGTGGCGTAAGCGGTGCAATGAATTTTGTACCCGCACTGATCAAGCAAGTGCGTCTGCAGGGTGTACTGGTGGGCAGCCGCAGCCAGCAGCAAGACATGATCCGAGCCATCAATGCTAATGGTATGCGTCCGATTATTGATCGTCATTTCCCTTTGAGCGAGATTGTCGAAGCGTTCAAGTATCAGGAAACCAACAAGCATTTCGGCAAAATTTGTCTGGATATCTAAGCGCGCATTACTGAGCATGAGAAGACCTTAAGGTTCGCCATGTGATTAGCTCTTCACGGCTTGCAAGGTTCGTCATTCAGACCTCAATGTAGGAAAAACCCATCCACAATAGTTGCCTCTCACTGTTCATGACGGCGTATGCGACCTCTGCAACCGTCCTGTCTTGAAAGCAATGCGCTAACCGGACTTTCTCCTGATCGCGGCAGATGTCAAAACCACCTAGAGAGGCTTCAGGGTGGAGCGTAGTGATTGATCGGTAGGATTGCATGCTGACTTGCATAGGTCGGCCACCACCCTTGTACTCAATCGATCACCTTGTATAACTTTTTGCAAGGTGTTCTCAAAAAACGGACTGGGCTATTTGCAAGGTGTCTAGAGAATCCTGGGCGATTCAAGCTGCATCACACCTTTGGACTCGCTCACGTCTTAGTGATGAATTCAGTCCTGCGCCGCAAGCATTAACGTGCCTGACCAATTCTATAACGCCCCGCTTTTCCAAGAATAATGGGGGTGCCCACGATAACGGGAACGCCTTCGAGCACCTTGCCGTCACGAACCTGGATATGAACAGACAGGCGATCCGTTCACGAAACCGGGCGTCAGAGCGCATAGCACGGCAAAAGAACATTGCTCATTGTCAGTCCGTTTCTTTCAGCATATCTTGTACACAACCTATACAAGAGCATGCTCAATGTACAACAAAATGAAGTGGCCACTGACGCTGTACTTTGACGGTGAATGCCCTCTGTGTGCGCGCGAAATCAAGCTCCTGCGCGGACATGCCGTAAAGGATCGACTGCTTTTTGTGGACATCAGCAGCGGTGTATTCGACGCCAATGCACTCGGGTTCACGTTCGAGCAGATGCAGTCCTCGCTGCACGCCCGTTTCGCTGATGGACGCTGGGTAACGGGCCTGGATGCCACACTGTGGAGCTGGCGAGCCGCCGGCTTGGGCTTTTGGGCAACGCCATTGACGTGGAGTTTATTCCGCCCGCTGCTTGAATTCGGTTATCGCCTTTTCTGCCACTTACGCCCCCATTTGGCGTGGTTACCTCACCCAGATAGTGGCCGTCGCTGTCTCGATAACCGTTGCGAGGTGCCGGCGTCCAAACCCGCATCGGACGACCAGTCCACGTTGAAAACAAAGCAGACCTAGAAAGCTCCAATTTGTAATGGGCCCGGCGAAGAGCCTGGGTCATAGCTGATCTGGCGAACCCTGTGTCATCTGCGTCAGATCGTGCGCAGCAGATAGTCTCCTACTGCCAAGGATTGGCCGACACATAAAGCGCAGCAAGGCTTCGAGGAATCAAGATGAACCCATCATTAGCAGAGCATTACCGTGAAATTCTCGTCGGCGTAGGCGAAAACCCTGAGCGTGAAGGACTGCTGGATACACCCAAGCGCGCAGCCAAAGCAATGCAGTACCTGTGCAACGGCTACGCAATGAGTCTCGATGATGTGATCAATGGCGCATTATTCGAATCACAAAACGATGAAATGGTCATAGTGCGCGACATCGAACTGTATTCATTGTGTGAGCATCACATGCTGCCTTTCATCGGTAAGGCTCATGTCGCGTACATCCCCACAGGAAGGGTACTGGGCCTGTCGAAGGTCGCCCGAGTGGTGGATATGTTCGCCCGTCGCTTACAGATCCAGGAAAATCTTACAAAGCAAATTGCCGACGCCATACAGAAAATTACCCATGCGGCTGGCGTGGCAGTAGTCATTGAAGCTAAGCACATGTGCATGATGATGCGAGGCGTGGAGAAGCAAAACTCGGTGATGACCTCTTCGGTGATGCTGGGAGCTTTTCGCGAGTCGTCCGCTTCGCGTCACGAATTTCTGCAACTGATAGGGCGAATGGGTTAATACCGAAAAATCGCGCCAGACTGTGGGTGAGGCTAAATGAACAGTTCCTTCAAGATGAACTCCCTTGGCGAGGGCTACCGTGCCTTGGTGATTGGCGCCAGTGGCGCGCTTGGCTCGGCTTTTTGTGAGTTACTCAATCAGGATCCACAGTGTGCGTATGTTCGTCAGTTGGGGCGCAACAGTGTTCCACACCTCGATCTGGAGGATGCCGACAGTATCGCCAGGGCGGCCTCCGAATTAGCTCAAGAAGCCCCGTACCAGTTAATTTTGCATGCTGCCGGTCTGCTCCATCGCGACGAAATCAAACCTGAAAAAAGTTACTCCGCTATTGAGGCGGATACGCTCCAGGCGATATTCCAAGTCAACACAATCGGGCCTGCGCTGGTTTTGCGTCACTTTCTGCCCTTGCTTGATCCTCGTGGCGCGATGGCGATGCTCTCTGCCAAGGTGGGTCGTATCGGCGATAACCGCTTGGGCGGTTGGTATGCCTATCGCGCCTCCAAGGCAGCACTAAACATGCTGATTAAAACGGCGGCCATCGAACTGGCAAGAACGCGACCTCAGAGCCGCCTGCTGAGCCTTCACCCAGGTACAGTTGTTTCAGCACTGTCGCAACCCTTTCGTGGCGCCTCTGCCGCCAGGCCGGCAAACGTGGCCGCCTGTGAATTACTATCACTGATCGACCAATTAGAGCCTGCCGACAGCGGCAATTTCTTTGCCTATAACGGAGAACGCCTTCCTTGGTAGGCAGCGAGTTAACCTTGAATCGTAGGCGTTGACTGAAAGGGTATCGAATGGGGAAGTACGCGAGTTGGAGCAGCTGTCGCTAGAGGGCGATTTTTATCTGGCACGAGTCAGTCTCTATCACGACCTGTTCACTTTGCTGGACGTTGTAGCCTATCCACCTTCGCACCATCAATCATGGTATCGCAGATGCCCGGTGCCAGAGGTAAGGATTAGTCCCTGAAAGCTCCTGATGTTTACGACTAAACCTAGTGTACGTCGAAGTTCTTTTTGAACCCGCGAAGGTTCATCATGAAAAGGCAAACCTGCCCACAATATATTGCTCAGGCTAAAGCATTCAAATCCTGTCATCCGCCTTGCTGGTCGTTGAGACCCGATAAGCCAGGCAGCGAGCACCATCACCAACATCGCAGGCCATTGAATCCATTCTAGATAAGCTAAGCTTTTCACCTCGTTCAAAATGGCGATTTACGCAGTTTCAATGACGGTTCGCGTTTCGGCCTGAAAATGAGTAAGATCGCACAATATTTGCTCAACCAAAAGGGAGCCATTTTATTTAATTATGTAAGATATGTTGGACGGACGCTTATACCGCTGGCACGGTATCTTTCTTTGGTAAACTCATAATTACCAAGCCGTTTTTTGTTGATGCTCTTAGAGAGGAGTCGGCAACAGTTAGATACGCTGCATATCCAGCGCGACGTCTTGACCAAGTCATACGCCGATTACAGTGCAGGCAATTTCTTGAACGTGCGCTTCAGACGCAAACGCGTGAGCCACGCTATTATTTCCTTTACAATATTGGAGAACTCGGTGACGTTAAGTATTTCTCGTTTGATGGCTTTCTGTGCAGCAGGCTTGGTCGCAACTGCCGTTGGTTTGACCCTATTAATGCACACCCAAATTAATGAACTCGATGGCATGGAGCTCAATAGCGAACGGTTAGGGATCGCTCTTGAATCGACCCAAAAATTGCGCTACGACAGCGCACAAATCCAACAGTTTTACACTGACGCTAGCCTAACCCAAGACCAAGAACCCATAGGCGATGCACAGAAATATTACAACGCATCGCTTCAGTTGCTCGATGAACTAACACCTATGGTTCCGAGCCTCTCCAGCAATATTCAGGCTTTGCGCACTCCACTTGAGCAGCTTAACAGCACCGGAAAGCTCATGGTGCAGGCCTATGCCCGTGATAAAGTTGATGGTGATAAAGTCATGGAAGACTTTGACCTGCGTTCAGCGAAAGTTATTTCCGACTTTGCTGCTTTTAGTGAGCCGCTGGATAAGCTATATCGTCAGCAGCTAATTGACAGCAAGGCTGAGCGCACAATGATTCGAACCACCAACCTCATCGCCTGGGGCACGGTCTTGGTCATTATGCTGGGGGCGTTGTGGTTAATTGCCAATCGAGTACTACGCCCCATGTACTCTTTGAGTAAGGCTCTGAGCGCGTTGAATGATGGCAGTGGCGACCTGAGCCGCACTATCAAATCGAATCGAGATGACGAAATTGGTCAGGTTATCGAACTGTTCAATGCATTCCTTGGAAGCCTACGCCTCAAAATCACCACAGTTGCAGATGTTTCAATGGGGCTGGAGCGCTCCGCCGAACAATTGCTGAGTGATGCTGACGCGTCTCAGCGCAGTGCTACGGATCTTCAAGTCGAGGTGGAACAAGTTGCGGCGGCGGCTAATCAGATGGCTACCAACGTGCAGGGCGTTGCTACAAACGCCCAAGCCAGCGCGGCTCAAACTCAAGATGCCGACAAGCAGGCACAAGCGGCGATTACCGTCGTCAATAAAACCATCATCGATATTCGCGCCCTTGCAGATGAGGTGGGTCGTGCTGCGATTGTGATTTGCGATCTAGAAGGCCATTCACGCGAGATAGGTGGGGTACTGGAGGTGATTCGTACTATTGCCGAACAAACCAATTTATTGGCTCTCAACGCAGCCATTGAAGCCGCTCGTGCAGGCGAGCAAGGTCGTGGTTTTGCCGTAGTGGCTGACGAAGTGCGTACGCTCGCTAGCCGAACACAAAAGTCTACGCAAGAGATAAATGGCATGATCGACCGCCTCCAAAACGCTTCGAAGCAAGCCGTAGAAGTAATGGACGATAGCCGTGTCTTCGCAGAGCGAGGCGTGCAGCAGGCGATTAGCGCTGGCGAGGCGCTGCAACGCATTAGCGGACTAGTGTCTTCTGTATCAGACATGAGCCTACAGATAGCTCAAGCTGCAAATGAGCAGGCCATGGTTACCGATGAAATTAATCGACGAATCAGCAGTGTCTCGGTCGTCGCGAACACCACTGTAGCGCTAGCCGAAAGCACTCTTAAGCGCGGACGCGAAAGCGGCGGAGACGCCGAGCGCTTATTGGAAATCGTGCATCAGTTCAAATTCTAACCTTAAAACGGCCGCCTTCGAACTGGCACGAACGCGGCCTCAGATCCGCTTGTTGAGTCTTCATCCCGGCACCGTTATTTCGTGCCTGCCGCCCCCCCTTTCGCGGTGCCTCTGAAGCCAGACCGGCAAGCATTGGTAAGTATTGTCCTCAGATTCGACTATTTGCATCTGTCGGGAATAAACGCCGGTATCGTCGAGAAGTACTCTGAGAGCCTCCCTCTTGCTGGCTTCCCGATCAGCCACACAGTTATCGTACTCCACGCTTTTAGCCGGCCCCGCATCCAGGCATGGGTCGCGCTCGACCGGCGGGGGCGAATTGGATTTGGAGCTGGAGCAGCCAGCGATGAGTACGCTTGATAGCGCCAACAACCAGAGCTGGTTATGGACGCCCATCTGGCTGCGCCCCAAGCCCAAAGGCTTTGGGCCGGAGAATTCGCAGTCTTGGTGTTGTCTGCAAAGCTTTGCTGTGACGTACCGCACGCCATGGCCAGACTCCATCAAAGGGCGCTCGGATTTTTCAGCGACCATCGGTGTTTTTCCTTCAACTCGCGACCTCGTCCTGAAGACCGGTCTTGCCAACTAAATGCTAAGTGCCCGCGCAAGGCGCAATGGCTCATTCGTGGCGCCAATTCTGCCAGAGGGCTTCAGTGGTCGCGATGAATAGACACACCGCCAGATTCCGGGTTTTCGTAGAACTTAACTTAGCGAGCCTTCCGAGTATCAGTACCGGCTATTGCCATGTTCTAGATCTTTCTGGGAATGTATGCGCAGCCATATCCACCCAAACGCGACGCACACAAGGAATATCTATGAATCAGGTTGCTGAAAGGTACTTTGGCGTATGGAAGCGGAGTCTGATCCAGTACCGCTCAGGGCGTTCGGACAGCGAAACAGCCGTGTACTGGCTACAAACACCGCGACTGTTTGCAGACCTAAGAATCCCCTCGATTTCACTTCCAAGTCTGGCGCTCGAAGACCTCAGCCACTCTCAACAACTGGCATTGTGTGAACAGCAAGGTTTCGCCGGGGTGACCCAAGTAGACGAAGACATTTGCCAATGGCATCGCAAATTGGACTACCAGCCGGTCAATGACGAGGAAGACATTGGACGCATGCACTTTGAAACCAGTGAGCGCCTAGTAGAGACGGCTCTGGATGAGAGTTACTACGAAATATGGGAACGTTTACCCGACTCACTCGGCTCTTGTCGAGGTCAATGGTTGAAAGCGGTGGACGAGCCGTCGCACCAGGGCTGCCTGCTATTGGCCGGAGACTATTTTATTTTCGCCGCCAGTCGTCCCACACCGATAACACCGGGGACTCATTTGCGCGAAAAATTCGGCGAACCCGAAAACTCATTTAACCCAGCCTCCCTTTTAGCCTGCGAACTGTCTTTTGGTAGGCATAACGCGGGAGAAACTCCATGGAAAATAGAGTGTTCGACGCTCCCCGCCAAAACAGGCCAATTCCTACTGCCGTCGTCAGTGGATCCGTTTGCTCCGGCTATTTTTGCTAACGAAACCGTCATGTCTTCACTCGGCACATACAGTCCAGCTGGAGGTTGGCGCTGTGCGCCTGATCCACAATGGTGACCGCCTAATGCTGACATCACACTTGAGGTTGGCTTGCCAGACTGGTTTGTAGGTAGCACTTAGGAGCACCACTTGAGCGGCTGTTAAAGGCGCTGTGCATAGGAAAAAGCCGCCCGGTGCGGGCCCCTTATAGGGGCCCGCAGCCTTGAACCGAGCAAATTGCTCCACTTTTACCAATGCTCACTGGAGCAATGACGTGCGGAAGCCCGGATACGTAAAAGAACATTAAATCTCGACCCAATAGCGGGGAGTCCATTCATGCAAGTCGATCATGATCTGGCGCGCCTACTGACTAATCTGAGGAAACATTGCCTTACGCGCGTCAGCATCCATCTCGGTCTTGTAACTGTGGCGGGTCTTCAGTTCTTCGGTTCGCTGTGCTGCCGGTCGAGCATTGATGCCATCAAGGAGCCGTTTTACGTTTGGAAGTTTTACCCAAGCGTCATCACCTAGGATGAAAGGTACCGCGCGCGCCCAACCCCATACGGCCATATCCACCAGCGTGTACTCACTTCCGAGCATGTAAGGCTGTTTGGCCAGGTGCTCGTTGATGATCGTCCAGTGACGCCAGGCTTCGAAGGTGTAGCGGGTAACGGCGTAGTCTTTTGGCTCGGGTGCGAAGTGCTTAAAGTGAACAGCCTGTCCAGAGTAAGGGCCGATACCGGTCGCGACGAACATGAGCCAGGAATACATCTCACCTCGAGCCTTGAGATTGTCAGCAGGCAGGAACATACCTGTTTTTTCGGCTAGATAGAGCAGTATGGCGTTGCTGTCGAATACCACGTTGTCACCATCAACCAGAGCCGGTGTTTTGGCATTCGGATTGATCTTAAGAAACGCCGGATCGTGCTGTTCACCCTTGCGCGTATCAACAGGGATGAGTTCGTACTCAAGGCCTGACTCCTCCAAGAAAAGCGCAACCTTGGCGGGGTTAGGAGACGGGTGATAGTAGAGCTTGATCATATTGACTCCGTGCAGTGGTTTTCAGTGAACATCGCTAACGCCAAGGGAGGAAGCCCAAGGCTTTTGATTGCAATACTAATGGCGTCTGTTACCCACGCGGGATCGGGATTAACACGTGCCAAAACTCGAATGCCCAGCAACACACTGAGCAAATGATGCGCCCCCTGCTTCACATCAATCTCGACGGAATCGACAGATTGCATGCGGAAGGTTTGCAGGCGGCCTTCAAAAAAACTGCGAATGGACTCGAACTCTTCTGCGACGGCCTGTCGCAAATCCGTGTCTTCTGCATTTGCTTCGAGGGCAGAATTCACCAGCAGACACCCACGATGAAAAGGATCGTTCAGTGTGCGATTCAACACCTCTGCGAAGAACCCAGTTATGGCCATTCCAGCGTTTGGCAGAGCTTCAAGGCGCCGAATTCGATCACGCACACTGCACTCTAGATAGTGCACGAGGGCGCGACGGTAAAGACTACGTTTGTCGCCAAACGCGTTGTAAAGGCTTGGCTGATTGAGCCCGGTGCGATTGACGAGGTCTCGGGTCGAGGTGGCCTCGTAGCCTTGCGTCCAGAACGCTTCAGCGACGGCTGTTAAAACAGTCGACTCATCGAATGTACGGGGACGGGCCATGGTTTTCGCACGCATTAGAGAACTGTTGTTGACCATAGCACATGTTTTGTATCGCTCACCACAAAACAAATTTCACATCCCAGAACCTCACTGACCAGTGATGCGCACGGAAGAACTATCGAATGGAAGAGCAACAACTGGTCAATTTTTGATATCGACTCGCTCCCTTGCACATCCAGTCACGGCAGTGCATGCGCAAACGCTAATGACGCTGACCTACGACGGTGCCGTACTGCCCCGTGAATATGGCTTCCCAATGAAACTGCGCATGCCCACCAAGCTTGGTTATAAGAACCCAAAGCCATTCAAGCGATTTTCGTCACCAATACCTATCCGGGTGATTACTGGGAAGACCTGGGCTACAACTGGTTCGGTGGTAGCTGACGCCCATGGCAACCCCATTGCGCAGCCCGGGCTGCGCTTTTTCGCAACCTGAGTCTCAAGGAGCTTCACTATGAAAAAGTTAACGACTGCAATCCTAGGTATTTACCTGGCAGTGGGCGTCGCGGTTGTACATGCCGACGATACGATGAAGAAGAACACGAGGAAAAAAGATTCCATGTCCAATGACGGCATGAAAAAAGACGACATGAAAAAGAATGACATTTCTCAGTAAAGCAGGGCATTGCAGGAAATTTATACTGCGTCTGGAAAACCCGCCTCAGCGGGTTTTCTCGATGGCGCTTATAGGTGTATGGGATCAGGATGTAACTGCAATGCCTCACCCTATTTGGTAAGGTATTTGAAGTTACGAAGTTCAGGTTCGCTGCATTGCCCCCTCAATCCTTCTTGGATTTGAGTATTTGATGCGGGTGGACTCTTTGACATTGCCTGATATCAGACTGGCCTGGATGGAGGCCTTACTCATCTGACACCTAGGGCGATTCGCACTCCAGAGCCACATCATTTCCTAAGCAACCTGATTCGCAAATTTGCCGACCGCGTCGACTACCCTTTTAGCGCCATCCTGGATTTCCAGTATTACCTCTCCTGCCTGAGTAGCAAGTACAAGGCCCTGTTCAGCTTGGGACTTGCTGTTCGCCATTTCAGCTACGGTCTCTTCGACCAGCTTCTCGTTCTGCAACACGACAGAGGCAATTTCTTCAGTAGCGCTGCTGGTGCGTCCAGCCAATTGTCGAACCTCATCCGCTACTACCGCGAAGCCTCGGCCCTGTTCGCCTGCACGGGCGGCTTCAATCGCGGCATTCAATGCCAACAGGTTGGTTTGTTGGGCAATACTACTGATCGTTTGAATGATCGAGCTGATCAACAATGACTGCTTACCAAGCGCTTCGACCCCGCCAGAGGCAGCCTGCATATCAACGGCAATTTTACGCATAGTATGCATAGTGTCATTGACTACCACGGCTCCTCGCTGAGCACTGACATCAGTCTGCTGGGAAATTTCAAACGCAGTTTGGGCAGCCTCACTGACCGCTTGTTCACGGATAACCTGGTCGGTGACAACGGTCGCAAATTTAACCACCTTGCAGAGTGTTCCTTCGGTGTCATAAACCGGGTTGTACGTCGCCTCCAGCCATACCGTCTGACCGCGACTGTCAATACGCTCAAATCGGCCGGCAACAAACTCACCCTTGTTCAACATTGCCCAAAAATCCTTGTATTTCTGGGACGAGGTTTCTTCTGGTGTGCAGAAAATACGGTGATGACTGCCTTTAACTTGGCCCAGGCTGTAGCCCATTGCTTTTAAAAACTGATCATTCGCCGTAAGTACATGCCCGGAGAGATCAAACTCAATCACCGCCGTCGAACGAAGTAATGCGTCAATGAACGAGACGCTTTCCGATGCTTTTTCCAATCGAGAGGTAATGTTCGTCGCATAGCAGGTGATATGACTCAACCTGCCAGTCATATCCGTTATGGGCTGCCAATGCGCATGAAGCCACACCAATGAACCGTCAGTGTGCAGGTACCTGTATTCGTCAGAGATAGACTTACCTGCGGCTACGGCTGCCCGAAAGTTGTGAAAGCACGGTAGCTTGGACACATACTGCGGAACGAGATCGGCCATGGCGCGACCTATAAGCTGACTCTGGGTGTAGCCCAAAGCCTGCGCAAAACTTTCATTGCATGCGGTAATTTTAAAAGTTGAATCAATACTCAACGTTAGCATTTCACGGTTTAGGCCATCGCGTAATTGGCGCAGCTCCGACAGCTCTGCTGCCTGAGATTGAAGCTGGTTCTTGATTTTGGTATTGAACATGGGAAACCGCCTGTTGGGTCATAATAAGTCTATCGGCATGGTCAGCAGGATGTTGAGGCGACCAGACGAGTGAAACGTCATATAGAAAAATCTTCCTACATCGTCGCTGAGCTGCCATGACATACCGTATTTACTCGCGTCCGGGTTAGACGTTCAATCTTTCGGCGGGCAGATCACTGGTAGCGTAGCAGGCACCCATGCGCCATAGAGGGACTTCCTAGCTCACCCCGAATATCCTAAGCGGCGCTGAAGACCGCCACTTTCGCGGTAAGGCGATCCGCCAACTGCGAGAGCTCCATGCTAGCCGTTGCCACTTGAAGCGAGCCGGTGGCCGACTGCACCGTGGATCCGTGGATGCGGTTTATATTTTGAGCGACATCATCGGCAACGCTACTCTGCTGCACGGAGGCACTTGCGATCTGGGCGTTCATATGACTGATGGCGCCAACCTGCTCGCTGATCCTGGTTAATGCATTCTGCGCACTGCGGGTTTGTGTGACCGTTTGGCTCACCAGCTCGCAACTATTGCGCATTGTTTGCGATGCGGTTTCAGTACCCACTTGCAGCGTGCTGATCATCTCCCGAATTTCCTCGGTCGACTGCTGTGTACGATTGGCCAGCGAGCGCACCTCATCAGCTACCACCGCAAACCCGCGCCCATGTTCTCCTGCCCTAGCAGCCTCAATAGCAGCGTTTAGGGCCAACAAATTGGTTTGCGAGGCGATGGAGTTGATTACGTCGATCACTGACTCGATATTTTCACTGTGTTTGGATACCTGATTCACGGTGTCCGTAGTTTGCTCCAGGGTTATTGCAAGCCGTTCGATGGCAAGAGTGGTGCTTGCAACTAATTGATTGCCACTTTCCACTTCTATATCGGCCAACCGGGAAGCATTAGCCGCCTGCGCGGCATACCCGGATACTTCATTAACAGTCGCAGCCATTTGCGTGATTGCTGCGGCCACCTGCTCGGCTTCGCGGGTTTGCAGGCTGATCTGCTCATTGTTAGCCGATGAGGTGGCAGACAATTGGGCAGACGAGTGATTGACCTCACGGGCCGCTATCCGCACCTGCTGGATAGTCTCTGCCAGGTGGCTAAGCGCGTCTTTCAATACCCCCATCACGCTGTCCGGATAATCTGTAGAAATAGTCTGATTCAGGTCACCTGAAGCCAGCCGCTGGATAGCTAATGCAACCTCGGCGGGCTCCGCGCCCAGCGTGGACTTAACGAAACGAATAATCACAGCTGACAGCATGATGCTCAGCAGCAGGGCAATAACGGTTGCGATCAGCATCAGCGTACTGAACTGGCTAGCGGTTGCCTGAATCGCGCCAAGCTTCACCTTGATTGACGCCTCCTCGTAGTCGATCAACGCATTCACGCGTTTCAACCACTCACTGTAATCCAAAGACGTTTGACGCATCAGCAGTGCCTGGGCTCCTGAAATATCGCCAGTCCGGCGCAGGGACAGTACCGCCTGGGTAGATTTCAGGGTTTGTTGTTCGATGTCCTTAATAGCGCTGAGCAATCGAACCTCTTCGGCAGTCACGCTTACGCCCTTGAACAGCTGATCCATAGGCGCCGCCGAGTCGGAGTAAGCCTTTTCCAAGGTTGTAACCTCCGACAAGTGTTTTTCCAGATCCAGATCGGTCGTCACCAGCACCGCATCCCGGATAGCAATGGCGCGGTTGTGCACGCTCCCACGGAAATTGATGGCATAGCGCTGCACCTTTGCCGCGTTTTCGCTAACGTCGACCAAGGTCGAATCAATGAACGCAACGCGCTGAATACCGATGGCTGTTATCACTATAAGTAGCGCCAGGATGGCTGTGAAACTGAGGCCTATACGTGTGGCCAACGAAAGCGTTTTCTTCATGGCTAGCTCAATAATATGCCCTGTCCGGGACAGGCTTAATGCGATCGCTTCTAATCTGTAATCGCGTTAAATGCGCCGACGATAAATCGATGCTGGATGCGTCATCTGAACTGCAATGGGCATAGCGGGCTATCCATGGGATTTCAGGGTGACTTTTGCAGTCGTATCTGATGAGTGAGGCTGTCGAAAGCCAACGTTCTTGAGATCACCAAAGGGGCAGCAATAAACCCATTTCATCGCTTAGCTGAGCTCCCATTGTCAGTTCAGCTCTTTGAGAATATCCTTTAAATAAACTTATACAAAATGTTTGTTTATGTACAATAAAAATAGTGGCCACTGACGCTCTATTTTGATGGCGCGCGCCCACCATGCGCTCGAGAAATCAAGACACTACGCACACAGGCTATGCCGGATCGCCTCCTGCTTGTTGACATCCGCGATGATGCGTTCGACGCAAAATCCCTGGGATCTCCTCTTGAGCCTACGGAGTCGTCGCTGCACGCCAGGTTCGTCGATGGAACATGTGGGAACGTAGCCACGTTGATAGTCGCAGAGCGACGATGTCACTACGTAAGGTGAACTGACCGGTAGTAGCAAAATCGATTAGGCGGTACAGGTTTGCTGACAGCAAAAAAACACTCACGTCACCCACCAAACCGGCCAAAAAACACCTATACACTCACATCTCCCTGTATAGGTTTTCTCGCTCGATATCGAAAGTTCGATGGAAGGATCGGTACTGCGCATAATCGCTGCGGCGCCTTATTGCTTCTGCGCGCATTTATTCCACTGGATTCTGTTTGATGCATACGACTCGCCGGCTACTCCTCGTCCTAGGTGACCAGCTATCTTTCAATCTCGCCTCCTTGCATGGGCTGGATACCAAAAGCGATACAGTGCTGTTGGCCGAGGTGATGGAGGAAGCACGCCATGTCCCTCACCATCCGCAAAAAATCGCCCTGATCTTTAGCGCCATGCGGCATTTCGCAGAGGCTCTGCAGCAGCGAGGAATTCGAGTGCAGTACGTTGCGCTCGATGATCCAGAAAATACTGGGTCGGTGCCGAGCGAATTACGGCGGTGGCAGGCACTCATGCAACCAGATGAAGTACACATCACAGAGTGCGGCGACTGGCGCCTGGAGCAATCACTCAAGGACTGTGGCTTAGCGATCCAATGGCACCTCGATAGTCGCTTTCTCTGCACACGCACAGAGTTCTCTAACTGGGCCAAAGGCAAAAAGCAGCTGCGCCTGGAGTTTTTCTACCGCGAGATGCGTCGCAAGAGCGGGTTATTACTAAATGGCGACGGCACCCCGGTCGGAGGCGCCTGGAACTTTGACGCGGACAACCGCAAGGCATTGCCCAAGGGTATTAGACCCCCTTCGCCAGCCCGCTTCAGCCCGGATGCAATCACTCAGGATGTGCTTGCGTTGGTAGCCAAACACTTCTCCAGCCACTATGGCGCCCTCGATACGTTCTCCTACCCAGTAACCCACGCCGAAGCTCAGGCCCTATGGGTTTACTTCCTTGACTGGGGCTTGGCAGCCTTCGGCGACTATCAAGACGCCATGGCTAGCGACGAGCCTTTCCTGTTTCATGCCCGTATAAGCGCTGCACTAAATATTGGCCTACTGGATCTTCGTCAGCTTTGCAGCGATGTGGAGTCAGCCTATTTGGCGGGCAGTATTGCGCTCAATGCTGCGGAAGGCTTTATTCGCCAGTTGATCGGCTGGCGGGAATACGTCCGGGGCGTCTACTGGCTGAAGATGCCTGACTATGCCGAGGGCAATGCATTCGGTAATACCCGGTCGCTGCCTGAGTTCTACTGGACAGGCGAAACACGCATGAACTGCATGCGCCAAGCCATCGACCAAAGCCTCGAGCATGCCTACGCACACCATATCCAGAGACTGATGGTCACCGGTAATTTCGCTCTGCTCGCGGGCATCGTACCCAGTCAAATTTGTGCCTGGTACTTGGCAATTTACATGGACGCGTTCGACTGGGTGGAGCTACCCAATACACTCGGCATGGTCATGCATGCCGATGGCGGGTATCTGGGCTCCAAGCCCTACTGCGCAAGTGGCCAGTACATCAAGCGCATGTCTGACTATTGTCATGGCTGCACGTACAAGGTGAGCGAAAGCATCACGGACGACGCCTGCCCTTTCAACTCACTCTACTGGCACTTCCTGATGCGTCACGGTGACCGTCTGCGCGGTAATAACCGCATGGGCATGACCTATAAAAACCTCGACCGCATGGATGAATCCAAACAGCAGGCGCTGTGGCGACGCGGCGAGTGGTTGCTCGCTAAATTAGATGAAGGGGGGGCATTTTGAAACAGCGTGAGCGCCCCATCAACACCTGCATGATCTGCGGTGTTCCCTTCACATGGAGAAAGAAATGGGCGCGCTGCAGGGAGAAAGTTCGTTACTGCTTAGAGCTCCGCCGGCGTAGCATTCTTTCTTCCGGGTCGAAAGTGGTGATTTGATTGGAAGCATTTCCGACCCACGCAAAGCTACGGTGTTTGATAACGGTAGGTTTTTATCAAACGTTGGATAGACCGGTGGAAATATTTAAACCTCTGCGTACCAAGATTAAAGCACCGTCACTGCGTTCAACGCCCAGTGTGGGATGACCTGAAACTCAAACTGCGGCCTTCAATTCCTACGCTACCAAACCAAGTTTTTACGAGGAAGGATCGAGCTCATGCCATCGCAATATTCGCTAGCTGATGTCCTAGAGAGGACGTACCAAAACCAGCTAGCCCTTGAGGCAGCCCTGATGGAATTGACCCGCCATGTGGAAGCCCCGATATCTGCACGTATCAACTCATCTGGATCTTCTTGAACCTTTTCAATAAATCCCCATCCTTTATCCGCCTCTGAGCTAGCGCCTCAGTCGTGTCCATTTCTGGCCGAAAACATGGACAAAATCCTGACTCTGTAACTCTTTGAATTTATTGGATTTAGGCGGTAAATCTTTAGACATGCTCACGGGTATACCTGTCGGTGTCGAGCAAACCCAGGATCACCGGGGCTTCGTAGTCGTAGGCACTTTCCATGGTGTGTCCCCTTAGCGCGTGGCCATCGCAGCCAGTTCTTCGCGGGTGCGGCTGATGCAGGCACCGGCCTTGAGCAACTCGTTGACAGCCTGTACACCGCCCTCCTGCGCAATACCCCGGCACGCCGGCAGGTGCAGCACCACTTCCAGGCCGGCCTTGAGCAGTTGCAACGCGGTGGTCTTGACGCAGTAGTCGAGGGCCAGGCCGCCGACGATCACGCGGCTTACGCCCTGGGCTTTGAGGTACTCGATCACGCCCGTGGACAGCTTGTCGTGCAGGTCGTGGTAGCAGGCGCCGTAGGGGTGCAGGTCGGGTTCGACGCCTTTCCAGATGAAGTAATCGTAGTCATAGGGCGTGGGCAGTTCATCGAGCAGGCTGAAGCCCTCGGTGCCCGGCACGCAGTGGCTGACCCAGGTGACATCGGCGTGGGACAGGCCGGTGGGTTGCAGCATCTCGCTATGTTGCTTGACCACCCACGGTGCATGCGGAGTGTGGGCGTCCTTGCTGCCGACACGGTAGCCCGCGAGGCTGGCCATGTAGTTGAGTTCGGCACCGATGAGGTCCCCCTCGGCCACTGGCAATTCGTTGGGGCACAGCGGCGTAAAGCTCTTCTGGGCGTCGACGTCGAATGAAGCGATGGCATGTTTCGAGAGGGTCATGGCGGGTCTCCTGCGGCCTGAAAAAAAGTACACGTCACGTACTTTCATTGCAAGAAAGATTTATTTATATAGGCTTTAGTCAGTACATGACATATTTTTTCGATCCGTTAGACCGTGCACCACCGCTGTTTAGAAGGACTGCACATGCCACTTAGCGCCTACCTCCACACCGTCGACCTGTGCGTGCTGTTCTACTGCCGCGCGGCGGGAGAACTGAAGCTGCTGCTGAACAAGCGCGACACCGAACCCTTCGCCGGGCATTGGGCACTGCCGGGTGTGGTGGTGAATGGCGACGTGCAGGACCTGAGCCTCACGGATGCCGTGGAGCGCCTGCGCGCGAGCGACAAAGTCGGCCTCGACCTGGTGTGGAGCGAGCAAGTGGGTACGGTGGGCGACGCGTTCCGCGACCCGCGTTGCTGGTCGTCGTCCACTTTCTACCTGGCGATCATCGCGGATGAGGTGACGCTGAGCGAGCATCAAGCCTGGTTTTCGCTGGATGCGGTAGCCGACGGCCGCATCAAGTTGCCGTTCGATCACAACACTATCGTGGCCGCCGTGCATGAGCGGTTACTGTCCAAGTCGCTGTACAGCAGCTTGCCGCTGATGTTCCTGGGCGAAGAATTCAGCGCACCACAAGCGACGGCGATCTTCTCGCTGGTGCTCGCGCGGCCGGTGTTGAAGAGCAGTATTCGCCAGCGTTTGCTGAAGCTGACTGAGGTGGGGTATTTGCGGGAAACGGGGCGCAAGAAACCAGGCGAAGGCGGCAGGCCCCAGGCGACGATGGAGAACTTGAAGCCTGGGAAGATTTACTTCTTTGATCGCAGTTTTGCCGACTAGCGCGGTATTCAAGAACAACTACGATCCAATGTGGGCCGAGGCTTGCGCGCTCCCACATGTTGATCGGTGTATGGCCTAACTCATCCAGTTACCGCCATCGACGTTGTAGGTCTGGGCGACGACATAGTCGGCGTCCTTCGACGCGAGGAAGATCGCCATACCGGTGAGGTCTTCAGCCGTGCCCATGCGCCCGAACGGCACCTCATCCCCTACCCGCTTCTTTTTCTCGCCCGGCGCCAGGCCTTCATGCTTGGCGAACAGCGCGTCCACCCCGTCCCAATGCTCGCCGTCGACCACGCCCGGGGCGATGGCGTTGACGTTGATACCCTGCTTGATCAGGTTCAGCCCCGCCGATTGCGTGAGGCTGATCACCGCCGCCTTGCTCGCGCAGTACACCGCGACCAGCGGCTCGCC
>NZ_JAKNRV010000339.1:0-5366 GCF_023072625.1 Pseudomonas emilianonis | reverse complement strand
AGGGACGGGCGGCTCACCGGCCAACTGCGCGGGCATGACCGCTGCCGCCTGGGCTGCCGGGTCGCCTTTTTCAGCCTGCAACCTGGCCAGTTGATCGTTCTTGAGCTGGATCAGCTTTTGCAGCTTGTCCAACTGGCTCTGCAGGTCTGCTGCGCGGCTTTTCAGTTCTTCGTTGTCACGGCGCGTCGTGTCGAGCTGCTCCTGGGCCATCGCCAGCTTGTCGCCCAGGGCCTGGCTATCACCCGCCTTACCCTTCGCACCCTTCTTGGCCGCTTCGGCCGAAACCAGGCTCAAGCTGTCCTTGGCATTGGTGCTAGCTGGCGCATTGCCTGCCTGGGTGCGCTTAGTCGCGTCCAGCTGCTGCTTGCCAGCCGCTTGATTGGTCGCGGCGCGACGGCCCTGGCGCCAGGCAGCGTTCTGCGCGGTCACTTCGGCAATGGCTTTGGTTTGTGGCAGCGCCGTGCTTTGTACGGTATCCGGCAGGCGCAGCACGCGACCGGTTTTCAGACGGTTGATGTTGCCATCGACAAAAGCGTGAGGGTTGAGCGCCTGGATCGCCAGCATGGTCTGCTGCACCGAAGCGCCATTGCGATGCTTTTCGGCGATTTCCCACAGCGTGTCATGGGCCGTAGTGGTGTGCTGGGCGGGCACACTCACCGCAGGTGCGCTCAAACGAGGCGTGGCCACGGTGTTGGTCGGCGTCGATTGGTCGAACTTGGCCGGGTCGAGCAACACGCTGTAGTCACGCATCAGGCGGCCATTCGGCCATTGCACTTGCAGCAGGAAACGCACGTAGGAATCAGGCAGCGGCTTGCTCGACGTGACACGCACCACACTGCGCCCGGCAGGGTTGATCACCGGAGTAAACGTCAGGTCGCTGAGGAACGCCTGGCGATCGACCCCCGCATCCACGAACGCCTGGGACGATGCCAGGCTCGGGGTGATCTCGGAGGCCGTGAGGCCGCCGACGTCGAGCAATTCGATTTCCACCGACAATGGCTGGTTCAACTTCGACTTGAGGGTCATCTCCCCAAGCTGCAGCGCCTGCGCCATACCGGAGGACAGCGCCGAGGCGGCCGCTATTGCTAACACCAGTTTGCGAACTTGAACCATAGCCTCATCCTTTGTTTGAACACTCCCCGGCCTGCGAGAAGGTTGGTAACCGTTGCCATAAGGCACGGCGAGCCGATAGGTCACCGACGCGCAACTGTTCCTGCTTGGGGCCAAGCATAGCGCCTGGTTAGAATCAATCTACAAATTGCCGCCAAGTATCTTTTACACAAGGCCTTTTATCAACAACTGCGCCAGCTGCACCGCATTCAGTGCGGCGCCTTTGCGTACGTTATCTGACGTCAACCACAGATTTAGTTCCGCCGGATCGTCCACTCCCGCACGCACTCGGCCGACGTAGACTACATCCTGGCCGACGGCATCACCCACCGCAGTCGGGTAATCCCCCTCCTCCACCCGCTCGATACCCGCTGCAGCGTCGAGAGCGCGGTTGACGACGGCGAGGTCGACCGGCGAGCCCAATTGCAAAGACACAGTCAAGCTATCGCCAAAAAACACCGGGGCTTGAACGCAAGTTGCGGAAATCTTTAGTAAAGGAGTTTCCAGCACGGCGCGCAGTTCGTGTACGAGGCGTTTCTCCAGCTCTGTATGACCCTGGGCGTCCGGCGTGCCGACTTGTGCCAGCAGGTTGAACGCCATCTGCCGGTCAAAGAATTTGGGCTCCAGTGGGCGCACATTCAGCAGCTCGGCGGTTTGGCGCGCCAGCTCGCTGACCGCTTCACGGCCCTGAGCAGACACCGCCAGGTTGGCGGTAACGCTGACACGTTGGATATCCAGCACGCCGCGCAGCGGCGCCAGGACCACCGCCAGGTTGGTGGCGGACGGGCTCGGGCTGCCGAGCTGGAAAGGCTTTTTCAAACCGTCCAGCACATGGGCATTGGCTTCCGGCACCACCTGAGGCGCCTGCGCGGCCGGCAATGCGCCCGATAAATCAATCACCGAACAGCCGGCTGCCGTGGCTCGCGGGGCGAAGCTCAGGGTCACCGCCGGGCCGGCCGCGAAAAACGCCAGTTGCGCCTTGCTGAAATCAAACTCATCGACTTCCCGCACGCGCACGTTCTTGCCACGGAACGGCACCGACGCGCCCGCAGAGTTACTGCCCGCCAGCAGATACAGGGTGCCCACCGGGAAAGCCAGTTCTTCGAGGATCTGCACCAGGGTTTCACCGACGGTGCCGGTGGCGCCGATCACGGCGATATCAAAGGTCTGGGTCATGGGGGCTGCCTCGGGCATTGCGGGGGGAGCGGCACTTTACCGGGTGGCTGGGGGTGAGGCAATTAGCCCGGGGCTTGCGGTGTAGCTGACGGCGCTATCGGGGGCAAGCCCCCTCCCACAGTGAACAGCCTTTCAACGCTGGAATTCGGTCGAATGTGGGAGGGGGCTTGCCCCCGATAGCGCCCGAAAGAACAATAAAAAACCCGCGCCTGTCGCCAGTCGCGGGTTTTTCTTAGTGCCTTACGCGATCAACGCTCCAGCAGAATCCGCAGCATGCGGCGCAGCGGTTCGGCCGCGCCCCACAGCAGTTGGTCGCCGACGGTGAACGCGCCCAGGTACTGGGTGCCCATGTTCAGCTTGCGCAGACGTCCCACCGGTACATTCAGGGTGCCGGTGACCTTGGTCGGGCTCAGCTCCTGCATGCTGATGTCGCGGTTGTTCGGCACCAGCTTGACCCATGGGTTGTGCTGGCTGATCAGCCCTTCGATATCGGCGATCGGCACGTCTTTGTTCAGCTTGATGGTCAGCGCCTGGCTGTGGCAACGCATGGCGCCGATGCGCACGCAGATGCCGTCCACCGGGATCGGGCTCTTGAAGCGACCGAGGATCTTGTTGGTCTCGGCCTGGGCCTTCCACTCTTCACGGCTCTGGCCGTTCGGCAGTTCCTTGTCGATCCATGGGATCAGGCTACCGGCCAACGGTACGCCGAAGTTCTCGGTCGGGTACGCGTCGCTGCGCATGGCTTCGGCCACACGGCGGTCGATGTCGAGGATCGCGCTGGCCGGGTCGGCCAGTTGATCGGCGACGGCCGCGTGGGTCGCGCCCATCTGCTTGATCAGTTCGCGCATGTTCTGCGCGCCGGCGCCGGACGCCGCCTGATAGGTCATCGCGCTCATCCACTCGACCAGGCCGGCTTCGAAGAGGCCGCCCAGACCCATCAGCATCAGGCTGACGGTGCAGTTGCCACCGATGTAGTTCTTGGTGCCCGCGTCGAGCTGCTGGTCGATGACCTTGCGGTTGACCGGATCGAGAACGATCACCGCATCGTCCTGCATGCGCAGGCTGGATGCAGCATCGATCCAATAACCCTGCCAGCCGGCTTCGCGCAGCTTGGGGAAGACTTCGCTGGTGTAGTCGCCACCCTGGCAGGTCAGAATCACATCGAGAGTTTTCAGCTCTTCAATGCTGTAGGCGTCCTTGAGCGGAGCAATATCCTTGCCCACGGACGGCCCTTGGCCGCCCACGTTCGAAGTGGTGAAAAACACCGGCTCAATAAGATCGAAATCCTGCTCTTCCAGCATCCGCTGCATGAGCACGGAACCGACCATACCGCGCCAACCGATCAGACCTACACGTTTCATCGCAACTACACCTTGTTAAAAAGTGGGCCGACTTGCAGCAATAACTGCAAGCGGGCCGGAGAGATTACAGATTCCGCAGCGCGGCGACTACTGCGTCGCCCATTTCTTGCGTACCGACTTTGGTGCAACCCTTCGACCAGATGTCGCCAGTGCGCAAGCCCTGGTCCAGCACCAGGCTCACGGCCTTCTCGATGGCATCCGCTGCGTCGCTCAGATTGAAGCTGTAACGCAGCATCATCGACACCGACAAAATAGTCGCCAACGGGTTGGCAATGCCCTGGCCGGCGATGTCCGGCGCCGAGCCGTGGCACGGCTCGTACATGCCCTTGTTGTTGGTATCCAGGGACGCCGACGGCAGCATGCCGATGGAACCGGTGAGCATCGACGCCTGGTCGGACAGAATGTCGCCGAACAGGTTGTCGGTGACGATCACGTCGAACTGCTTCGGTGCGCGCACCAGTTGCATGGCGGCGTTGTCGACGTACATGTGGCTGAGTTCGACGTCCGGGTAGTCCTTGGCGACTTCCTCGACGATTTCGCGCCACAACTGGCTGGAGGCCAGGACGTTGGCCTTATCGACCGAGCAGATCTTCTTGCCACGCACGCGGGCCATGTCGAAACCGACCCGCGCGATACGGCGGATTTCGCTTTCGCTGTACGGCAAGGTGTCGTAGGCCTGGCGCTCGCCATTTGGCAGTTCGCGCACGCCGCGCGGCGAGCCGAAGTAGATACCGCCGGTCAGCTCGCGCACGATCATGATATCCAGGCCCGCCACCACTTCCGGCTTGAGGCTCGACGCGTCGGCCAGTTGCGGGTAGAGGATCGCCGGGCGCAGGTTGCCGAACAGACCCAGTTGCGACGACCGAGCAGCAGGCCGACCACCAGGCCAAAGCCTGCGGAAATCGCCACGGTCTGCCACGGGTGACCACCGATGTAGGTTTCGGTGGCATCCACCACCGGCTTGCTGCGCTCGCGCACATGGGACACCGAATCGAGGGCTTGCTTGAGCTTGATAGCGACCTGCTCGCGCAAGGTTTCACCTTCTTCGCCCACCAGGGAAGCGCTGTTTTTGAGCAGTTTGTCTGACTCTTCGATCAGCGCAGTCAGTTCGCTGAACGCTTGATCCTTGATTTGATCTTCGACGGCTTGGGCGGCAGATTTACGGGCCATTGGGTGACTCCTTGCAGGTAAATGTGACAGTGAACAATGGAGTGTCGGGCGGCGGAAAAAGTTGCAGTTTTTTGCTGGCCGCTGTGGGTATGCGAAAACTGAATCAGGAAACTTAGACCTACAGTGTAAGATGTCACCTATTTGTGCAGCAGGAAATTCAACATGAGCTTCAATCTCGCCAACAAGACCCTCGCCGAACGCGCCGAGCTGGAAGATGAAAAGTCCCGTCTCTACGACCTGTGGCAAAGCAACCTGGGCAAGGCCAAGGGCGAAGCCGCGCGCCTGTTCGGCGAGCGCGCCAAGCGCAAGGGCAAGTGGGCCGAATGGGTCCGCGCGGAACTCGACGGCATGTCGCCGCCGGAGTTCTCCAATATGGTGCGCAGCGAAGTCAACAAGCTGATGGCAGCGGCAAAGTAAAGCTGGCGACAATCGCTTCGCGGACTTTCAGCAACATCGGATCAAGTTGAGCCTGGGTGCGCCAGCCCAGTTCCACCGGGTAGCGCGGCAGCGCCAACGGGCAAGGCAGCACCTGCAAGCCCGTCATGCGTG
>NZ_JAKNRV010000338.1:0-5385 GCF_023072625.1 Pseudomonas emilianonis | reverse complement strand
CGGTGGTAGGCAAAGCGGGAGAGGTTGTGCAGGATCAGCATCAGCAGGCAGCCGAACAGCAGGCCGTAGATCAGCGTCTGGGTCTGGTCGGCGGCGGCAAGTACGGCCGGCTCCAGGGTGATATAAGCATTGAACTGGCGAAACAGCCGCGTATCGCTCAATTGCGCCTCGCGGGAGGCTTGAGGCTGGTCCGGCGCGGCCTGCATGGCCGCCAACTGCATGCAGAAGTAACCCAATTGCACGCACTGCGCCTCGGGAACGCCGGCCCAGCGCGGCACAGCAATGCTGTCCCAGGCCCGCAGGCGCCCTTTGATTCGCGCCGCTTGCGCCTTGGGCAGCCCCATCTGTTGATAATGTTCGGCTTCGATTTCACCGGCGGTCAGCGTGACGATCCAGCTTTCGGCCGCCTGGCTGTACAAGCTGAACGCAGCCAGTTCAGCGTCGTCGGCGTGGGGCGCAATCACCATCACGCGTTGCTGGCGATAATCCGGCTGGCGGAAACGCCAGAGCGTTGGCTGGCCGTTGATCCGGCAAAAACGCCCGCGCAACTGCAGCTTGCCGGCGGCCAACGCGTCGGCGGCGCCTGTCAGGTTGAGGTAACGCCGCCCGGCGACGCCACGCTCGAACACTTGCCGGTCCGGCGTTTCCAGGCCCAGCAGCTCCACCGCTGGGTCGATGAAACGCCCGAGCCACGAGCTTTTCAGCTCGATGCCGACGATCAGCGTGTCGTCCGCTGCCAGCGGTGCATCCAGCACCAACCGTCCCGCGTCCAGGCGCAGGCCTGGCTGCTCACTGCCGTGGGGGAACGCGTAGGCATAATCATCTTTGGGCGAATAGAACAGGTGATCGGCAAACCAGGCTTCATGGGCGGCCCACAGCACCATCGCCAGGATCAACGGCAGCCACCACGCCACGAGCACGCCGGCCGCGATCAGCACCAGCAGGGCGATCAGCAGCGCGATGCGCTTGGTGCGCCGATGACGCTTGAGCAGTTGCTGTTTGCGGCTCATAGGCTGAACACCGGCACCGGGTTGCACCAACGCTCCTTGTATTCACGGTCGGCCCGCCCGAAAGAAAAGCGCAGCGGCTTATCCACCGCCCGCGCCTGTTCCCAGGCGCTTTGCGTATTGAGGAAACTCAACACACTGCCGGGGCTGAAAGCACGGGTCTCGGGGTCGACACCGCCGTTAACGTATTCGATGCTGACCCACTCGGGCGCCTCGACGCGATACACCAGTTGCACGGCAACCGGCGCATCGTTGAGAAACAACACCGAGCCCACCAGGAATTCCTTGAGCATGCCCAGCACCTGCGCCAGATGCTCGGCACCGGTAGCCGGGAAGCCCCAGCGGCGCTGGAACAGGTCGCAGTAGATCGCCGCCAGCTCGGTGCTGGAGAACTCACTCACCGCCCGCACCACGCCACCCGCCTCTTCCAGCAATCGCAATTCGCGGCGCTGGTTGTAGCGAAATTTCTTCGACAGGTCTTCCGGGGTGCGCGCCATGGCCAACTGCTCAGCCTGGGGCTTGAGGGTGCTGACGCGCCCCTCGTTCAAGGCCGACAGGTAGCGCCCACGATGACGTACCGGCAACTGCGCGTCAGCTGCAATCGGCAGGATTATTTCGGCATTGCCCAGATCAAACATACCTTTCTTGCCGCTGCGCTTGAGCACGTCCTTGGACAAGGCCAGGTCGCGCCCCCACGTGGCAATCGCGCCCTTGAGTTCGCCGTCCTGCTCCCAGCCCAGGTACCGCACCGGAATCTGCGCCAGGTTCGCCAACCGTTCGACGATCAGCGGATGCGTCGCCACGCTGCCGCCAAACCGCTGCCAGGCCTGGGCGTAAACCTCGGCCTCGACAGGCACCCAGCCGCGTTCACGCCAACCCTGGAAGCGATTCAGCATTTAAACCACAGCGTCATAAGGGTCCACGCCGTCCTTGACCACCAGGATGTCTTCCATGATCAGGTACTGCAGGTCGGAACCGAAGAACATGTTCAGCGCGTCGGTCGGCGAGCAGATCATCGCTTCGCCACGACGGTTGAGCGAGGTGTTCAGGGACACGCCGTTACCGGTCAGCACTTCCAGCTCTTTCATCATGTCGTAGTAGCGCGGGTTGTATTCGCGCTTGAGCACCTGGGCGCGGGACGTGCCATCTTCATGGACCACTTCCGGTACGCGGGTCTTCCACTCTTCCGACACTTCAAAGGTGAAGGTCATGAACGGCGCCGGGTGATCGACCTTGATCATCAGCGGGGCCACGGTGTCGAGCATCGACGGGCAGAAAGGCCTCCAGCGCTCGCGGAACTTGATCTGATGGTTGATGCGGTCAGCCACGCCAGTGGCGCTCGGGCAACCGATGATCGAACGACCACCCAAGGCACGCGGGCCAAACTCCATGCGGCCCTGGAACCAGGCCACCGGGTTGCCGTCGACCATGATCTTGGCGATGCGTTTAGGCATGCTGTCGATCTTGCGCCAGTCCGGCTTGCTCGGGTGCTTGGCGCAAGCGGCGATCACGTCTTCGTTGCTGTAGGACGGGCCGAGGTAGACGTGTTCCATCTTCTCCACCGGCACACCACGGGCGTGGGACACGTAAGCGGCTGCGCCCACGGCGGTGCCGGCATCGCCGGACGCCGGCTGCACGAACAGCTCCTTCACGTCGTCACGGGCAATGATCTTCTGGTTCAGCTTGACGTTCAGCGCACAGCCGCCAGCGAAGGCCAGCTTGCCGGTTTCCTTGAGGATGTCGCCCAGGTAGTGGTCGATCATCTGCAGGGACAGCTTCTCGAACAGCGCCTGCATGCTCGCCGCGTAGTGGATGTACGGTTCGTCGGCGATGTCGCCTTCGCGCCTAGGACCCAGCCACTCGATCAGCTTCGGCGAGAAGTAGAAACCCTTGCCCTTCTCTTTGTAGCGACGCAGGCCGATGACGTTGGCATAGTCGGTGTTGATCACCAACTCGCCGTTTTCAAAGGAGGCCAGGCGCGAGAAATCGTACTTGCTGGCATCGCCATAGGGCGCCATGCCCATGACCTTGAACTCACCGTCGAGCATCTCGAAACCGAGGAACTCGGTGACCGCGCCGTACAGGCCGCCGAGGGAGTCCGGATCGTAGAATTCCTTGATCTTGTGGATCTTGCCGTTTTCGCCGTAGCCGAAGAACGTGGTGGCGTACTCACCCTTGCCGTCGATCCCCAGGATCGCGGTTTTCTCCTTGAAGCCGGAGCAGTGGTAGGCACTGGAGGCGTGGGCCAAGTGGTGTTCAACCGGCTCGATCTTGATTTTCTTCGGATCGAAGCCCAGTTGCTCCAGGCACCAGACGATCTTGTTGCGGTAGCGCTTGTAGCGACGGTTGCCCATCAGGATCGCGTCAAGGGCGCGATCCGGGGCGTACCAGTAACGCTTGGCATAGTGCCAACGCGCTTCACCGAACAGGCTGATCGGTGCGAACGGGATCGCGACCACGTCAACGTCGGAAGGCTTGATGCCGGCCTGTTCCAGGCAGAACTTCGCCGACTCGTAGGGCATGCGGTGCTTTGCATGCTTGTCGCGAACGAAGCGTTCTTCTTCGGCGGCCGCGATCAGCTTGCCGTCGATATACAGGGCTGCGGAAGGATCATGGCTAAGGGCGCCGGACAGGCCAAGAATCGTCAATGCCACAGGGGTCTAGCCTCTTTTAGTCTGCATGCAGGCGCGCTGCGCCTGAAAAAAGTGTGCTTCCCGTCTGGGCAGGAAACAGCTAAAGGGCGGGATTATAGCTTAAAAGCAGGGGGAAGCTGTTAGCGGCAAGCATCAAGGAGGCTCAGCGGAAGATCTCGATGCTGCCGTCCTTGTTCTGACGGTAGATCGTATAGGGCAGGACCAGCGTATCCAGCACGCTGGAGCCGATGAACTCGATAGCGATGATCGGGAAGGCATTGTTCTCGTGGTCCGACAGGGCTCGGTCATTCAGGCTTTTTTCAGGGACGGGCTCGGCATTGAGCGTACAAAACCCGTAGATCACCCCGCTGTAGATGCGCGGGATGTTTTCGCAGTAGCTGCGCGACTCCTTGAGGTTCTGACTGGCGACGGCGTCCGGGCGAAAGACGGTGTTGATCGTTCCGCAACCGCAGAGCGTCAGCAGGGTTGCGGCCAGCAGCACTTGGGTTCCATGGTTCACGAAACACTCCTTTGATACCGCTGACCCGACACGCCGACGCGCAGCGTAAGAAAGATCCGAAGCGGTCAAGCTCGCGATGGGTTGAAGGCCTTCTTCAACCGGCAGCGCCGATCTCCCTCGGCAAGCGCTGATCGATGACCTGATACAGCGCGCTGCCTTGCGGCCAATTACGCATAAAGCGTGCGCGGTCCTTGGCAAACGCCGCGGCGAAGCTGGCGACAGAGCCGTGCTGACGCATCGCATCCAGGTCGATCAACGCCCAGCGGCCGTCGTGCCAGAACAGGTTGTGACCCTTGAAATCGCCATGGCTGATGCGCTCGCGTATCAGCTCGGCGAACAGATGGTCCAGCGCCAGCAGTTCGTTTTCAGGCGCGTCGCCCTGCTCCACATACGGCGCGAAACGTTCGATAATGTCCGGCCCTGGCAGGTATTCAGTGACCAGGTAAGCACGGCTGCGCAGCCAGAAAAAACGTTTTTCCAGCACAGCCAGCGGCTTGGGCGTGGCAATGCCGAGGAACGCCAGGCGATTGCCTTCGCGCCAGGAATGCCAGGCGCGGCTCGGGCGCCAGAAACGCTTGAGCCAATGGGCGAAGCCCTTGATGTTGTAACGCTTGATCACCAGCGGGCGGCCGGCCACCTCGACCTTGGCCACGCTGGCCGCACCGCCGGTCTTGTACAAATGCCCCTGGTCGAGCAACGCATCGGCCTGTTCCAGTACCGGCAGCATCGCGGTCTCTTCCTCGCGACGGATCGCACGCAAGCCAAACGCGCCGCGCACCACGCTGAACAGCGTGCATTCGCGGCCGACCTTGTCGAGGAAGTCCTTCAGGCGCCAGGTGCTGACCTTGCGCACCTGTTTCTCCAGGGCTTCCAGCGGTAACGCGTGCTCGCCGTTGCTCAGCAAGTAATACACCAGCAATTCTTCGGTAAACGGCGCGAGATTTTTCGGCAACTGGGCGAAAAACACCCCGAGATTTTCCAGCACCCGGTTGCGCGACAGCGGCTGGCCCGCCTGCTCAACGCAGATCCCGGCACCATCGATCAGGTACAGCTTGCCACCCTGGCGCAGCAGGTTGTCCAGGTGCAGGTCTTCCTGCCACAGGCCCTTGGCGTGCATGCGGGCAATCGCGCCCAGTGCTTCAGCGAGCACGGCGGTCTGCTCATCGGCCAACGGCGGCAAGCCTTCGACCGCCTGCCAGGCATCGGCCAGGCTTTCGGCGCCGTC
>NZ_JAKNRV010000337.1:0-5388 GCF_023072625.1 Pseudomonas emilianonis | reverse complement strand
CGCCGCCTGGCAGCAGGCACGCACCGGTTTGCCGATCATCGACGCCGCCATGCGCCAACTGCTGGACACCGGCTGGATGCACAACCGCCTGCGCATGGTGGTGGCGATGTTCCTGACCAAGAACCTGCTGATCGACTGGCGCGAAGGCGAGCGCTTCTTCATGCGCCACCTGATCGACGGCGACCTGGCGGCCAACAACGGCGGCTGGCAGTGGAGTTCGTCCACCGGCACCGATTCGGCGCCGTATTTCCGGATTTTCAGCCCGCTGAGCCAGTCGCAAAAATTCGACGGCGACGGCGTGTTCATCAAGCACTGGCTGCCGCAACTGGCGGCGCTGAATAAAAAGGACGTACACGACCCGCAGGCTGCCGGCGGCCTGTTCGGCGTGGCCGATTACCCGCGTTCGATTGTCGACCTGAAACACTCCCGCGAACGGGCATTGGCGGCGTTCCGCAGCCTGCCGTCGCGCCAGGCCGTCGGAGCCGAACATGAGTGACTTCCTGCGCCGCTTCGCCCAGGCCTTTGCCACGCTGGACAAGCACAACCTGCACCTGCTCGACAGCTTGTACAGCAAGGACATCGCCTTCACCGACCCGCTGCACGACGTGCATGGGCTCACGGCGCTGCACCAGTATTTCGCGCAGCTGTACGGTAATGTCAGCCAGTTGCGCTTCGACTTCCACGGCTTCGACCAGGTGGCCGAAGGCGAAGGTTACCTGCGCTGGAAAATGAGCTTTTGCCACCCGCGCCTGGCCAAGGGCGAGGTAATCCGGGTGGAAGGCTGCTCGCACCTGATGTGGCGCGACAAGGTGTACCGCCATCGGGATTATTTCGATGCCGGCGCAATGCTTTACGAACACTTGCCAGTAGTCGGCCGTGTAGTCAGTTGGCTGAAAAGGAGAATCGGATGAGCCTCACACCAGCCCGTCGTTATTGGCTAACCGGCGCCAGCAGTGGCATCGGCGCCTCCCTCGCCGTGGAGCTGCTCAACAGCGGCGCCCACGTGGCCCTGAGTGCGCGCACCAAAGGCCCGCTGCAAGCGCTCGCCCAACGCTTTCCCGGCCAAGTGCTGATCGTGGCCGGCGACTTGACCAACAGCCAGACCGTGCGCGAAATCGGCGAAAACATCGCCCAGGTCTGGGGGGCGCTGGACACAGTGATCCTCAACGCTGGCACCTGTGAATATGTCGATGCCAAGCAATTCGACGCGTCGATCATCGAGCACGTGGTACGCACCAACCTGCTCGCCAGCAGTTATTGCATCGAAGCCGCGCTGCCACTGTTGCGCGCCGGGCGCACGCCGCACCTGGTGGGCGTGGCCAGCGCCGTGACCTACCTGCCGATGCCGCGCGCCGAAGCCTACGGCGCATCCAAAGCCGGTTTGCGCTACCTGTTCGAATCCCTGCGCATCAGCCTGTCGCCGGAAAACATTGACGTCACCGTGATCAGCCCAGGGTTTGTCGACACGCCGCTGACCGAGCGCAATGACTTCCCGATGCCGCTGAGCTGGTCTGCCGACAAGGCGGCACGGTATATCTTCGCCAAGCTGAACAAGCGCCCGCTGGAGATCGCCTTCCCGGCGATGCTCATCGCCACCTTGTGGCCGCTGTCGAAGCTGCCGAATCGCGCGCAACTGATCATCGGCAAACGCATGCTGCGCAGCCCGCCGCCGAAGAAGGACGACCTGTGAAGATCGCCATTATCGGCAGCGGTATTGCCGGGCTGACCAGCGCCTACCTGCTCAGCCGGCGCCACGACATCACCCTGTTCGAAGCGGGCGACCGCATCGGCGGGCACACCCACACGGTCAACGTGACCGTCGAGGGTAAACGCTATGCGGTGGACACCGGCTTTATCGTGTTCAACGACTGGACCTACCCCAACTTCATCCGCCTGCTGGGGCAGATCGGCGTGACGTTCAAACCCACCGAGATGAGTTTTTCGGTGTGCGACCGCAGCAGCGGGTTCGAGTACAACGGCAACACCCTCAACAGCCTGTTTGCCCAGCGGCGCAATCTGCTGTCGCCGGGGTTCTGGGGCATGTTGCGCGATATTCTGCGCTTCAACCGCGAGGCGCCGCTGGACCTGCAAGCGCAACGCATCAGCGCCGACATGACCCTGGGCGACTACCTCGACGCCGGCGGCTACGGCCCGCGATTCATCCGGCATTACATCGTGCCGATGGGCGCGGCGATCTGGTCGATGTCCCTGGCGGACATGCTCGGTTTCCCCTTGCAGTTCTTTGTGCGCTTCTTCAAGAACCACGGTTTGCTGTCGGTGAGCAACCGCCCGCAATGGTGCGTGATCGAGGGCGGCTCAAGCAGCTATATCGAACCGCTGACCCGCGGCTTTCGTGAACAGATTCGCCTCGACTGCCCCGTGCATCGGGTCGAGCGCGCCGCAGACGGCGTGATTATCCACAGCGCCGCCGGCACCGAAGCCTTCGACAAAGTCGTGTTCGCCTGCCACAGCGACCAGGCGCTGGCCCTGCTGGGCGACCCGAGCAGTGCCGAGCAGCAGATCCTCGGCGCCCTGCCCTACGCCGACAACGACGTGGTGCTGCACACCGACACGCGCCTGCTGCCCGACCGCCAACGGGCCTGGGCCAGTTGGAACTACCGGCTCAGCGGCAACCCGCAGACCAAGGCGGCGGTGACCTATGACATGAACATCCTGCAAGGCATCGACAGCGCCACGACCTTTTGCGTCAGCCTCAACCAGACGTCAATGATCAACCCGCTGAAGATCCTCGCCCGCTACACCTATGCCCATCCGCAATACAGCCTGGCAGCCGTGGCCGCGCAAGCGCGCTGGGAAGAGTTGTGCGGTGCGCAGCACACCTACTATTGCGGCGCCTATTGGGCCAACGGCTTCCATGAAGACGGCGTGGTCAGCGCCCTGCGCGTGGCCCGGGCGCTTGGAGAAGCCCTGTGAACAGCGCCCTGTATAGCGGCTGGATCGCCCATCGACGGTTTGCGCCCAAGGCCCATGCCTTTCGCTACCGCATCGGCTTGCTGTACCTGGACTTAAGCGAACAGGACGAAGTGCTCGGGCTCTCGCCCCTGGCCGGCGCCGGTCGCCTGGCCGCCTTCGGCTTTCGCCAGCAGGATTACCTGCGTGAATTGACGCGCCACGGCATGAGCTTGACCGATGCCGTGCGCCAGGAAGTCGGCAAGGCGCTGGGGCGCACACCCCAGGGCGCTATCTGCCTACTGACCCAGGCCCGCAGTTGGGGCCTGGCTTTTAATCCGGTGAGTTTCTTCTACTGCTTCGAGGCCGACGGACAATTGGCCGCGATCTTGTGTGAAGTGACCAATACCCCATGGCGCGAACGCTATCACTACGTGCTGCCGGCCCTGACGCAGGGCGCCGACGAGCATCAGCATTTCGCCGTGGCCAAGGCGTTTCATGTGTCGCCGTTTCTGCCGCGTGACTTGGAATACCGCATGAGCTTCAGCCCGCCCGCTGCCAGGCTTGGCGTACACATGGCCGATTGGCAGGGCGATCAAAAAGTCTTCGATGCCACCTTGAGCCTGCACAAGGAAACGCTCAACCGCGCCAGCCTGCACCGCTACCTGTGGCGCTTCCCCTGGATGACCGCCAAGACCTGCCTGGCGATTTATTGGCAGGCCCTGCGCCTGTTGCTCAAACGCACACCGATTTTTCCCCATCAGGCCGCCGATGGCGCCTCTCGCACTGCAGTCGGGTACACCAAGGATCGCCGCCATGAAATCCCCTAACTTATCGGTCAAGGCCAACCGCCTGAACGTCAACGGCGTGACCACCGCACTGCTGCGCAAGGCCGTGTTGCGTCAACTCAGCCAATTGCGCCACGGTCAGTTGGTGCTGATCGAGGACGGCGAACGCCAAGTGTTCGGCGCCCGCGAAGCGCACCTGCTGGGGGAAATCCAGATCCTCGATTCGGCGGTGTGGGGGCTGGTGGCGGCCAACGGTTCAATCGGTGCCGGCGAAGCGTTTATCCACGGGTATTGGAGCAGCCCGGACCTGACTGCGGTGGTGCGTGTGATGGTCAGCAACCTGGAAGTACTCGACGCACTGGAGGGTGGCCTGGCCAAACTGGCGCGGCCGTTCACCCAAGGCTTGCATTGGCTCAACCGCAATACGCGCAAGGGTTCACAGAAAAACATCGCCGCTCACTATGACCTGGGCAACGATCTGTTCGAAGAATTCCTCGACCCGACCATGATGTATTCGGCGGCGCAGTTCCTGAGCCCCGAAGACACCCTGGAACAGGCGCAACTGAACAAACTGGAGCGCATCTGCCAGAAACTCTCGCTTAAACCCACCGACCATCTGCTGGAGATCGGCACAGGCTGGGGCAGCATGGCGCTGTATGCAGCGCGCCACTATGGCTGCAAGGTCACCACCACGACCTTGTCCCGGGAGCAGTTTATCTACACCCAGCAACGCATCAGCGCCATGGGGCTGCAAGACCAGGTAACGCTGTTGCTGCAGGACTACCGCGACCTGAGCGGCCAATATGACAAGCTGGTGTCCATCGAAATGATCGAAGCGGTGGGCCATCGATTCCTGCCGACCTACTTCAAACAGTGCGCCCACCTGCTCAAGAGCGATGGCCTGATGCTGCTGCAAGCCATCACCATCCGCGAGCAACGCTTTGAACAGGCCAAGAACAGCGTCGACTTTATCCAGCGCTATATTTTCCCCGGCGGTGCCCTGCCCTCTGTGCAGAACATGCTGCAGATTGTCAGCCGCGACACCGATATGAACCTGCTGCACATGGAAGATTTCGGCCTGCATTACGCGCGAACCCTGCGCTTGTGGCATGAGAACTTTCGCCGTGCCCACGGCCGCCTCAAGGAATTGGGCTACGACGAATACTTCCTGCGGTTGTGGGAGTTTTACCTGTGCTACTGCGAAGGCGGCTTTATGGAGCGCACCATCGGCACCGCGCAGTTGCTGCTGGCCAAGCCGGCAGCCATCAACCCGCCGTTGCTCGGGCGCTTCAGTGCTTAAACCGCTGGCGAATGCCGCGCTGTTCCAGTGCGGCTGGTTTGCGTGTGTGTTGGGCGGCGACAGCGCCTGGTTACTGGTCGGGCTGGCCGTCCTGGCGGTCCACCTGCTGTGGATCAGTTCGTGGGCCGAGGACGGCGCGCTGATCGTCGGCGTGATGCTGGCGGGCACGCTGCTGGATAGCGCATTACGCGCGCTGGGGGTATTCCAATTCAGTGAGCCGGGCCCGCTGATTCCCTTTTGGCTGATGTTGCTGTGGGCATTGCTGGCCACCACGCTGCGCCATTGCCTGGCCTTGACGACGCGATGGTCGCCATTCGCAACTACGGTTTTCGCAAGGCCCTGATCGTCACCGACGCCGGCCTGGCCAAGGCGGGCGTGGCCAGTATGATT
>NZ_JAKNRV010000336.1:0-5498 GCF_023072625.1 Pseudomonas emilianonis | reverse complement strand
CGGCACCACCACCGCGCTGGTGTTCGGCAGCGTGCACCCGCAATCGGTGAATGCATTCTTCGAAGCCGCCGAAAAACTCGACCTGCGCATGATCGCCGGCAAGGTGATGATGGACCGCAACGCTCCAAGCTGTTGCACTGACCCAGAATAACGGTGGGAGGGGGCTTGCTCCCGATAGCGCTGGTTCCGTCACTGTAGGTGGTGACTGACACTCTGCTATCGGGAGCAAGCCCCCTCCCACATTTGGATCACCAACAGGCAGAAGACTTGGCTCAGCCGGTGGTTTTTGTGGCCTTTTCGGCGGTCACTTGCGCCTTGGTCTTCAGGTTTTTCAAGTCTTCACCGGCTCGCTCGATTTTCGTGCGCAGGCTGTTCATTTCCTGGCGACCTTGTTCCAGCTTGTCCTTGAGCGAACTGTGCCCGGTCACCCCACGCGTCAGCGCCGCGCCGCCAATCGCCACTTGGAGCAGCCCGAAAATCCCGCCACGGCGCAGGCCTTTGCCGACCATGATCACGCCGCCAGCCACCGAGCCGATGCGCTCCCAGCCGTGTACGTTTTGCGTGGGGCGGGCCTGGAATGGGGTGGATTCAATGATAGGTCGCAGGGTTTTGCTGTCGCTCATGATCTGTCTCCAACAAGGGCTAGTGATACGCAACTGACTGTGTGCAGGCGCCGGATGTTCCCGAGAAATCAGTACTTGGGGCCCGAGCGGGTGTTATTGCCCTTGGCCATGCGGTCGTAGAGCACCACGTTGACGGTGGCGGCGAGGTTCATGCAACCGGTGGTCGGGATATACACCACGTCTTCACACCAGTCGCGGATCTCTTTGTCGAGGGAGCCATCTTCGGGGCCGAAGATGTACAGCGCGCGGTCGGGGTGGGTGTATTCAGGCAGCGGGCGGGCGCCTTCCACCAGTTCGACGGCGACCGGGATGCAGCCCAGCGGCAGGATTTTTTTCAGGTCATCGATGCCGATCAGCGGAATGTCGTGATGGACCTTCTTGGTGTCGGTGATGAAATCCCGGGCGCGCTCGTAGCGCTTGCCGGTGTAGAACACCGAGGCCACGCCGTAGCAGCCGGCGGCGCGCATCACCGAACCGACGTTTTCGGGGGATTTGGGGTTATACAGACCGATGCAGCTGTAGCGTTTATTGCCCACGGGGAAGGGTGCCTTGGAGAAAAGCGGCGATTATACGGGTGCGGTCGGTATCAAGATATGTGTTGCTTGTGAGGCAGCCATCGCGGGCAAGCCCACTCCCACCGGGGGAATGCATTCCAAAGGTGGGAGCGGGCTTGCTCGCGATGAGGCCGTGACAGGCAGCGACGAGCTTCAGTCGTCCTTCTTCATCAACCCTGCCAACGCCGCAAACGGGTTGTGCGTGGCCTTGGCGATCGTCGGGCTGCTGGTGGAGCCTTCGCCGAAGTACTGCTGGTCGGTGTAGCGCGAGTGCTCGTTGTCGTGGCAGTACAGGCACAGCAACTCCCAGTTGGAGCCGTCCTGGGGGTTGTCGTCATGGTTGTGGTTGCGGTGGTGCACGGTCAGTTCGCTCAGGCGTTTGCCGGCGAATTCACGGGCGCAGCGGCCGCACACGTGGGGGTACATTTTCAGGGCTTTGTCGCGGTAGCCCATTTCCCGGTCGCGCTGGGCATCGGCGAGGATGCGGTCCAGCTTGGCGGTGTGGGAGGGCGGGTTGGTCGAGCTCATCATGGCTCCTGTCTTTGGGTGGGTCACGGATAAGGTTGATTCTAGCCAATCGCGGCGCAATTAGCCCTTGAGCTTTTCCGCAATCCAGATGGTGTGCCGCGTGCCCTTGTTTCCATGGGCGAACACCTGCACTTCTTCGGCCTTGAAGCCGGCCTTGCGCAGCTTGTCGCTGAACAGTTTGTCGGCGCTGGCCGACCATACCGCAAGCACGCCCTTGGGGCGCAGGGCCTTGGCGCAGGCGGCCAGGCCACCGGCGGAGTAGAGCCAACTGTTGGCCTTTTGCGTGAGGCCTTCGGGGCCGTTGTCCACGTCGAGCATGATCGCATCAAAGCCGTGAGGCTCGGCTTGCAGCACCTTGGCCACGTCTTCCATGCGGATCACGGTGCGCGGGTCAAGCAATGGGCGCCCGGCTTTTTCGCCCAAAGGGCCACGGTTCCATTCCACGACGCCGGGCACCAGCTCCGCCACCACGACTTCGGCGGTCTTGCCCAGGTGCTTGAGGGCCGACGCGAGGGTAAAGCCCATGCCCAGCCCGCCGATCAATACCCGCGAACCGGGGCGGCCGGCGACTTTGCGACAAGGAATTTCTGCCAGCGCGTCTTCGGAGCCATGCATGCGCGTGTTCATCAACTGGCCGCCGTCGCCGCCCTGGATCTTGATGACAAAATCCTCGCCGTATTCGAACAGGCACAAAGCACCGCCGTTGTCGGGGATCGGGGTGGTGTCCAGCAGAACGAAACGTTTCATGGAAATCTCATTGGGAAGGGCATTCTTGCGCGGTTGGGAGTAGCCTTACGACATTCCGGTCAGGCCATGGAGCCATCGATGAAGTGCAGCATTCTAACGGTCATTGTGCTCGGCGCGCTCACATTGGGTGCGGTGCAGGCTCAGGAGTTGCAAACCGTACCGGTCGCGCCGGCGCCAACCCCTGGCGCGCCGGGCACCCCCACCCCGACGCTGTATCCGCAAGTCACCCCGCCCGCCGTGCCCAAGACGAACGGCTCGCCGCCGCTGGTGCCCATCGTGTTACCTGCGCCACCGAAGGACCAGACGGTCCCCGGCGTGCCGCCGAACGACAGCAAGCCAAAGACGCCCGGCGGTTAACGCTGTAAGGCGCTCCAGTGTTCCGGCGGGACCACCGTATGAAAGTTGCTAAACCAGCCCCAGCGCCTTGAACACAAATGCATATTCGAGCGCTACGTCACGTAATCCCTGGTAACGCCCGCTCATGCCGCCGTGGCCGGCCCCCAGTTCGGTCTTGAGCAGCAGCAGGTTGTCGTCCGTCTTGGTGTCGCGCAGCTTGGCCACCCACTTGGCCGCTTCCCAGTACTGCACGCGGCTGTCGTTATAGCCGGCGATCACCAACAGGGCCGGGTAGGCCTGGGCGCGGACGTTTTCATACGGCGCATACGCCTTGATGCGCGCATAGACCTCGGGCTCTTGCGGGTTGCCCCACTCGTCGTACTCGGTGACGGTCAGCGGCAGGTCCGGGTCGAGCATGGTGTTGAGCACGTCGACAAACGGCACTTCGGCAATCGCCGCCTGGAACAGCTCCGGGCGCTGGTTGAGCACCGCACCGATCAACAGGCCGCCGGCGCTGCCGCCGCTGATTACCAGCTGTTTGGCGCTGGTCAAACCCTGTGCAATCAGGTGTTCGGCACAGGCAATGAAGTCGCTGAACGTGTTCTGTTTGTGTTCCTGCTTGCCGTTGCGGTACCAGGCTTCACCCAGTTCGCCGCCGCCGCGCACGTGCGCAATGGCAAACGCGACGCCACGGTCCAGCAGGCTCAAGCGTGCGTGGGAGAACCATGGATCAAGGCTCTGGCCGTAGGCGCCGTAGCCATAGAGGTACAGCGGCGTCGGCTTGCCGAGCTGGTCGCGCTTGACCACCAGGCTGATCGGCACCTGGGTGCCATCGGCGGAGGTCGCCCACAAACGCTGGCTGACGTAATCGTCGGCGTTGAACACGCCGAGTACCGGGGTTTCCTTGAGCACCTGTTGTGCACCGCTGGCCAGTTCCAGTTGGCGCACCTGGGCCGGGCGGTTCAGCGCTTCATAGCGCAGGCGGATCTTGTCGCTGGGGAATTCCAGGCTGTTTTGTACGTAGAGGCTGTAGGCGGCGTCAGGCAATTCCACGCGGTAGGTCGGCAGACCCAGGGGATGCACTTCGATGACCGGCAGTCCGCCAATGCGCAGGCTCAAGGTCATGGCGCTGGCGTTCAGGCTCACGCCGTCGAGCATTACCTCATCGCTGTGGGGGATCAGGTTTTGCCAGTCGGCCTGGGTCGGCACGCGGCCGGTGTCGGCGGCGACGAACAGAGCGTAGTTGATGCCGTCGCGGTTGCTGCGGACAAACCACGTCCACGCGCCGTCGAGCTGGCCATGGTCGACGTCATACTCGTGGTCTTCGACCCGTGGCGCCAGGCAGGTGAAGTCCAGGTGCGGCTGGTCGGCGTCCAGCGCCCAGATTTCACTGGTGGTCTTGCTGCCCAGGGCCACCAGTAACTGGCGCTCGGAGCTGGAACGGTAGCAGTGCAGGAAGAAACGCCCGTCGGTCTCGTGGAACACTTCCTGCGCGGCGGTGCCGTCCAGGCGATAGCGGTAGAGTTTGTGCGGGCGATGGGTGTCGTCCAGTTCGCCGAAGAATAGCGTCAGGCTGTCATTGGCCCAGGTCATGCTGCCGTCGCAGTTGTCGAACGCCAGTTCGCTGACTTTGTCGGTGGCCAATTCCTTCACGTACAGGGTGTAGATCTCTTCGCCACTGGTGTCGAGGCTGTAGGCCAGGCGCTGGTGGTCGGGGCTGATGCTGAATGCACCGAGGGAGAAAAAGCCGCCGTTGGCCAACGCATTGGGGTCGAGCAACAGCTCTTCGCTGCTGTCATCCACTTGGTTGCTGTCGTCGGCCGGGCGGCGGCAGCGGTAGTGGCGGGCGTATTCGTCGCCGGCGGTGGTGCGCGTGTAATACAGGTACGGGCCCCAGGGGGAGGGCAGCGACAGGTCGGTTTCGAGGATGCGGCCCTTGATCTCTTCGAACAGGGTTTCACGCAGCGCCTGTTGCTCGGCGAGTTGGGCTTCCTGCCAGGCGTTTTCGGCCTTGAGGTAATCCATGACTTCAGCGCTGTCACGCGCTTGCAGCCAGGCGTAAGGGTCCTGGCCTGCGGCCTTGCGGGCAATCGGGGCGGCAGTGATGTGGGGCGATGACGGCATGGATCACTCTCTGTCTGGAGGATGGTGGCAGGCATTGCAGCCGCGACACGCAAAAGCCGTTATCATAGCGGCCTGTTTGCCTACCTTGCCATGGACACCATGACCGAGAACGACTATCTGACCGCTTGGGGCCTTTACGCCTTCGCCGCTTTGGGCTGCCTGTTGGTGTGGTGGCGCATGACCCGCTGGATCTGGCGCTGGTTGCGCGAGCCGCTGCAATTACTGATGGCCGTGCTGCTGTTGAGCCCGACCGTCGTCGACCCGGTCAAGACCCAGTTCGCGCCCGCCGTTGCGATTACCGCGTTGGACCTGGTGCTCAAGGTCGGCAATAACGCCTGGCGGGCGGTCTCCGACTTGTTCATGTACACGATGATCGCTTTTGGCGTGTACCTCGTGTTTGTGTTGATACGCTGGCCCATCGAGCGCGCCGCCAAGGCGAGCCGTGAGCGCAAGGCTGCGGTCGATGCTGCCTTGGCCGCCGAGCCGGAAGAGGATGACGAGCCGTTCCGTCGCCCCGCGCCTGTGAGCGGTATGCGGGTCGAACCGCGCCTTTAACGTTGTCTGCCCTGCAGCGAGAGCCCTGGCA
>NZ_JAKNRV010000335.1:0-5510 GCF_023072625.1 Pseudomonas emilianonis | reverse complement strand
GCCAGGGAGGTCAGCTCTTCAGCCGACTCAACCAGGATGGCGCGATCAGCGCCCAGTGCCAGGGCGGTACGCAACTGCTCTTGAGCAGTGGTCGGGCCGATGGAAACCACGACGATTTCAGTCACCACGCCTTTCTCTTTCAGGCGTACAGCTTCTTCCACGGCGATTTCGCAGAAAGGGTTCATCGACATCTTGACGTTAGCGAGGTCGACGCCGGAATTGTCCGCCTTGACGCGAACTTTCACGTTGTAATCGACAACGCGTTTGACAGCTACAAGAACCTTCATGGATTCCTCGTTACTCTCCGGTGAAAAGAAAGTCGCCTAGGCGAACCTGGCGGTTGATGCTCATCGGCACACAAGGGCACCTTCAAAACCTTCGGCTAGTGACGCAGCGATGGAGAGTGATGACCGTTCGTCAGTGGTGACTGGGAGGTCATTCATGATCGCGACGTGTAAACTGCGCGCCAGCATTGGGCACGCGCCAGCCTTTTTCGCCTTCGCCTGTCTTTAAAGGTGCTCTTGAAACCTACAGTCAGCCTACGGCTAGCGCAAAACCGACCGTATATTGACCGGAACGCCTATTCTGGTCAATACGGCAAAATGGCCAGTCATAAGCCCCGTTGCTTTGATTTACCTAGCTTCCAAGCAATTCAAACAAACGTTTGTATTGGACGCTGAGAGTGGTGTAGATATAATGCGCCACCTAGAGAGAAAGGTGGTCATCCGCCTGCCCAGTGAGCGCAGCGATGACGATGACGACACCCAACCTCCACCCATTAGAAAAAAAGCCTGTGAGCCTGAGTAGGAGATAGCCTGTGGAACGCGAATACATGGAATTCGACGTGGTCATCGTCGGCGCTGGCCCGGCGGGCCTGTCTGCCGCCTGCCGACTGAAGCAGAAGGCCGCCGAAGCCGGTAAGGAAATCAGCGTCTGCGTGGTCGAGAAAGGCTCCGAGGTCGGCGCACATATCCTTTCCGGTGCCGTGTTCGAACCACGCGCCCTGAACGAACTGTTCCCGGACTGGAAAGAACTCGGCGCTCCGCTCAACACCCCCGTGGTGCGCGATGACATCTATGTACTGCGCAGCAGCAACACCGCCACCAAGGTGCCTGACTTCTTTGTGCCCAAGACCATGCACAACGAAGGCAACTACATTATCTCCCTGGGCAACCTGTGCCGCTGGCTGGCCCAGCAGGCCGAGAACCTGGGCGTGGAAATCTACCCAGGCTTCGCCGCCCAGGAAGCGCTGTTCGACGAAAACGGCGTGGTGCGCGGGATCATCACCGGCGACCTCGGCGTCGACCGCGAAGGCAACCCGAAAGAAGGCCTGTACACCCCCGGCATGGAACTGCGTGGCAAGTACACGCTGTTCGCCGAAGGCTGCCGTGGCCATATCGGCAAGCAACTGATCCAGCGCTTCAAGCTGGACAGCGACGCCGACGCCCAGCATTACGGCATCGGCCTGAAGGAAATCTGGGAAATCGACCCAGCCAAGCACCAACCAGGCCTGGTGGTCCACACCGCCGGCTGGCCGCTGGATATCATGAGCAACGAGAACACCGGTGGCTCGTTCCTCTATCACTTGGAAAACAACCAGGTGGTCGTCGGCCTGATCGTCGACTTGTCCTACAGCAACACCTTCCTGTCACCGTTCGATGAGTTTCAGCGCCTCAAGCATCACCCGGTGCTGGCGCAGTACCTGGAAGGCGGCAAGCGCATCAGCTACGGCGCCCGCGCGCTGGCCAAGGGCGGCATCAACTCGTTGCCGAAGATGGTGTTCAAGGGCGGCGCATTGATCGGCTGTGACCTGGGCACCATGAACGTGGCCAAGATCAAGGGCAGCCACACCGCGATGAAATCCGGCATGCTCGCCGCCGAAGCCGTGGCCGAGCGCCTGCTGGCGGACGCCGAAGGCGGCGACGAGCTGACCAACTACGTTGACAGTTTCAAGGCAAGCTGGCTCTACGAAGAACTGTTTGCCACGCGTAACTTCGGCCCGGCGATGCACAAGTTCGGCCCGATCATCGGTGCTGGCTTCAACTGGTTCGACCAAAATATCCTCGGCGGCAAGATGCCGTTGACCCTGCACGACACCAAGCCGGACTATGCCTGCCTCAAGCTGGCCAAGGACTGCCAGAAGATCGACTACCCCAAACCCGACGGCAAGCTGAGCTTTGACAAACTGAGCTCGGTGTTCATCTCCGGCACCAACCACGAAGAAGAACAGCCGTGCCACTTGAAACTCAAAGACCCGAGCATCCCGATCGGCACCAACCTGCCGCTCTACGATGAACCGGCGCAGCGCTATTGCCCGGCCGGCGTGTATGAAGTGGTGACCAAGGAAGACGGCGAGAAGCGCTTCCAGATCAACGCCCAGAACTGCGTACACTGCAAGACCTGTGACATCAAGGACCCTTCGCAGAACATCACCTGGGTGACGCCGGAAGGCGCGGGCGGGCCGACTTACCCGAATATGTAAGTCAACCGCTTAAAGAAAAGGCTCCCGGATGGGAGCCTTTTTTGTGGCTGGCATCAACTCAATGTGGGAGGGGGCTTGCCCCCGATAGCGGTGGAACAGTCAGCACATCTATGGCTGGACCACCGTCATCGGGAGCAAGTCGAGTCGTCGCACCGCCCCTCCCACATTTTTAATCCCGTTGAGCCAGGGAGAATCAGGCAGCGCGCTCTTCACCCGGATTACGCTCGAAGTAGCGCTTATATTCGCGACTGAACTGCGACGTACTCTGATACCCCACGCTATGCGCCGCCTGCGCCACGCCCATGCCTTCCACCAGCAACAACTGCTGCGCCTTGAGCAACCGCAAACGCTTCAGATACTGCACCGGCGACAACAGGGTGCAGCGCTTGAAGTGTTCATGAAAGGTCGACGCACTCATGTGCGCATAACCTGCCAACGTCTCGATATTCAGCGGGTCGGCGTAATGGGCGTGCAGGTGATTCAACGAGGTGGCGATTCGTGAAAACTGCCCCTGCTGTTCCACCAACGCACGCAACACATCCGCCTGGGGCCCGCGCAACGCGGTGAACAACAATTCACGCACCCGCGCCGGGCCCATGATCCGGCTTTCCAGCGGATCGTGCAGGCATTGCAACAGCCGCTCGACGCAGCCGCGCATGGCGTCATCCAATACCACCGAACTCATCGACTCCAAGGTCTGCGCGGTCGGCGGCGGCCCGGCCTGCATGCCCATGGCCATCACCAATTCGCCCAGCACCACCCGATCAATCCCCACCGTTACCCCCAACAGCGGTGCGCCGGGCGCCCGGGCGAACGTCTCGCACTCGAACGGCACCGGCATCGCCTGGATCAGGTAGTGCCCCGCGCCGTACTCCAGGGTACGCGGGCCCAGGTACGCGACTTTGCTGCCTTGGGCGACGAACATCAGGCTCGGCTCATAGATCTGCGGCCCGCGCGCGACGTCGCAACTGGCGCGCAACACTTGCACACCCGGCAGGTGGGTCGGGGAGAAACCGTCGCGGGGCGTCAGCCTCTCGATCAAGGAAACCAGGGTGGCGTTGGCGTCGAGATGGCGGGTCAACAACATGGCAAAAAACTTCGCTAATAAGGGATGAGAGCATCATCGCAGGTCGAGCGCCCCGTGCATCCAAACCAGAGGCACTCCCGGACGAATAGGCATGAGACTCGGAGCAATCGCCATGGTCGCCTGCGGGGTCGGCGCGGAAAATGGCCCACCTCACTTGTCACTGCTTTTGCGAGGTTTGCCCATGTACACCGCTATCGGTTATGCCGCCCAGTCGGCCACCACTCCCCTCGCCCCCCTGTCGTTTGAACGCCGCAGCCCGCGCGCCGATGACGTGGCGATCGAAATTCTGTACTGCGGCGTCTGCCATTCCGACATCCACCAGGCCCGCAACGAATGGGGCATCGCCGTGTACCCGCTGATGCCGGGCCATGAGATTGTCGGCAAAGTCAGCGCCGTCGGCGCCAACGTCACCGCGCATAAAGTCGGCGACCTGGTCGGCGTCGGCTGCATGGTCGACTCGTGCCGCCACTGCGCCGCCTGCCAATCGAACCTGGAGCAATACTGCCTCGAAGGCCCGACCATGACCTACGCCACCCCGGACCGTGTCGATGGCAGCAACACCATGGGCGGCTACTCCGACAGCATCGTGGTCAGCGAACACTTTGTGGTGAAGATCCCGGCCAAGCTCGATCTGGCCAGCGCCGCACCGATCCTCTGTGCAGGCGTCACCACCTACTCGCCGCTCAAGCACTACGGTGTGAAGGCCGGCGATAAAGTCGGGATTCTCGGCATGGGCGGCCTGGGCCATATGGGCATCAAGTTCGCCAAGGCCATGGGCGCCGAAGTCACGCTGTTCACCCGTTCTGCGAGCAAGGCCGAGGAAGGCCGGCGCCAGGGCGCGGATCATGTGATCGTGTCCACCGACGCCGCGCAAATGAAAGCCGCCGCTGGGCACTTCGACTTCCTGCTGGACACCATCCCGGTGCAGCACGACCTGAACCCCTACCTCGATGTGCTGCGCTTTGACGGCGTGCATATCTTGGTCGGTCTAATCGAGCCGGTGGACCCGCCCGTCAATGCCGCCAAGCTGGTACTGGGCCGTAAAATGCTGGCCGGTTCGCTGATCGGCGGCATCGCAGAAACCCAGGAAGTCCTGGATTTCTGCGCCGAGCATGGCATCACCTGCGACATCGAAATGCTCGACATCCGCCAGATCAACGAGGCGTTCTCGCGCATGATCGCCGGCGATGTGAAGTACCGCTTTGTCATCGACATGGCGACCTTGAAGGCCTGATCAGGCCTTCGCGCCCAACTGCGCAGATAGCCGCGCCGCGACCTGTTTGATCACGGGAATCAGCTCGGCCATTTTCTCCAGCGGCATGTAGGGCACGGTACTGGCGATGCTGATGCCGGCGACGATTCGCCGGCTGGCATCGCGCACCGGTGCCGCCACGCAGCGGATCGACGGCTCGTTGTCTTCCAGGTCGAACGCATAGCCGCCCACCACATACTCACGCATGCGCTGCTCGAATTGCGCCCAGGATTGCTCCGGGTGTTGCGGCCACTGCAGGTTTTTCCCTGCCGTCGGCTGGCTGACTTCGTACAGGCGCTGCCACTCATCGACGCTGTCATCCAACAGCAACGCCTTGCCGATACCAGTCCGCGCCAGCGGCATGCGATGGCCGACCCGCGAGCGCATTTCCGGACCGTTGCGACCGGGGTTCTTGTGCAGATAGAGCACGTCGTCGTCTTCACGAATCGCCAGGTGGATGGTGTCGCCGGTCAGCGCCGACAACTCGTCCAGATATGGCACCGCCAGGGTCACCAACGGCAACTCTTCGCGCGCCTGAAACCCCAGCTCGATCAGCTTCGGCCCCAGCAGGTAGCCGACTTGCGGCACCACGCGCAGGTAGCGCTCCTCCACCAGGCAACTGGCCAGGCGGTGCGTGGTGCTGCGGGTGGTGCCGATGCGCCGGGCGATCTCTTTCAGATCCCGCGCAC
>NZ_JAKNRV010000334.1:0-5548 GCF_023072625.1 Pseudomonas emilianonis | reverse complement strand
GCCGGTGGCCAGCAGCACGCCCGCCGAATGGGCGGTGGCGCCGTCGCCAATGCGGTAGCGGTCGATCAGCAGAATCTGCCAGTGGGGATAGCGTTGCGTCGCATGATGCAAGGCCCAGGCACCGATGATGCCGCCTCCGACAATCACCAGGTCGAAGTGCTGCCCCATGCTCATGCCCACCACACCGAAAACACCTGGACCTGGGTGGTGCCGTTGTTGCGCGCGTAATGCGGCCGCCAGGGCGCAAAATACAGGCTTTCGCCATTTCTGACCGCGTGCCAGGTGCCGTCGTAGAAGACGTCCAGCTCCCCGCCGCTGATAAACCAGATTTCGTTCACGGCGTGCTTGTCTTTGTCGGTCACGCTGTCTGGGTCGAGGGTGAAACGCGATGACTGGATCGGCGCGTTGGCCAGCTTGCCGGCAAAGTGATGCAGGTACAGGCGCACGCCTGGCTGCGCCACAGGCTCCTCGGTTTGTCGAATCACCGGGGCATTGCCGTTGGGGGCAAGTGTGATGGGGTCCATGACCGGGCTCCTGGGTCTAGTTGGCGAGGGCGGTCAGGCGATCGAAACGCGCATCGCCGACCTCGTCGAATACAGCGTTGGCACCCCATTGGACGAACGCCTCGGGCTGATCCAGGTCGTACAGGGCTTGCCCGCTGACGCTGTTGATGATGTTCGCGCAGCGCCAAGGGATCAGGCCCAGGTTCGGGTCGGCGATGCCTTTCTGGCTGCGGGCGGCGTTTTGCACGTAGATGGCCGAGCCCTGCGGCCCGTCCCACGCGACGGAATAGTCATCGTTGAAGACGTACTCACCGTTGCTCCGGGTAATCCGTGATTCGAGCGCCTCCAGGCACGCCGGCATCTGGTAGGCATACCCCGTACACAGCACCGCCGTGTCGGCACTCAGTTCCTCCTGCACCTGGCTGTGCCCGTGCGTCATCGACAGGCTCCAGTGATGGGGGCGCTGGTGAATCGCGGTCAGCTCACGCCCCGGTAGCAAACGAACGTTGCAGGGGTGCTGCAAGACATGTTTGAGCTCGTACAGGCGGCGGTAAATCGACTGCAATAACCCTTGGGAAATGCCGTCGCTCGCCAGTTTCTGCTCGGCCAGCAACGGTCGGCGCACGGCCTCGGGCTGGGCGAAAAAGTGCTCGCTGTACTGCGGGGTGTAGAGCTCGTTGGTAAACGGCGACTCATCCAACGGCGAGAAATTCCAGCGCCGCGAGACCCAGGTCACGCTGGCGGGCAAGGCGGCGGTGTCTGACAGCAGGTGCTGGATGATTTCGGCACCCGTCTGGCCACCACCGATCACCACCACGCGCTGGTCTTTGAGGCTGCGTTTGCGGGTCATGTACTGCGAGGAGTGAAACAGCGTATCGCCCAGATGCGCTTGCGCGCACGTCGGGATCGACGGTTGCTGCCCGGTGCCCAGCACCAGGTGGCGCGCGGGCTGCACCCAGGTGTCACCCTTGAGCAGGAACAGGCCGTTATCGAACGTCACCGAGCGCACTTCGCTGTTGAAATGCAGATTCGGCAGTTGGCTGCACGCCCAGCGGTAGTACTGGTTGAACTCGCGGCGCAGCACCTGCTCGAATTGCGCGTTGATAAAACTCAGCAGCTGTTTTTTCTGCGCCAGGTAAGCGAGGAATGACAGCGGGTTGGACGGGTCCACCAGGCTGACCAGGTCCTTGAGGTAATGCACCTGCAGCTTGGCCTCGGGCACCATCATCCCCGCATGCCATTGAAATTCGCTGCTGCGCTCGAAGAACGCGGCGGTGATGCTTGCTTTGGGCTGAGCCAGCGCCGCCAGGCTAAGGTTAGCCGGACCGATGCCGATTCCCGCCATATCGACAACTGCAAGTGCAGAGCGCGCATTCATGATCGTTGTCCTTATTGATGATGTTTTCCAGGTACAGCAACGCCTCGCGAATGTCACGAACACGTGCTGGCAATCGTGTTTACGGGTGCAGGTCCATCAGCCTTGGACGGGGTGCGCCGCAGGCGCTTTCAACACCAGGGCAGCCATCAGCATGGCCAGCAGCGACAAACCGATAGCGACGCTGACGGCAACGTCGATGGCCTCGCCCAAGGGCTGAATCGACGTGAGCAAGGCGCCGAAGATCGCCACACCGAAGGCGGAACCGCTTTGCCGGCTGGCATTGAGTGTGCCGGCCGCCACCCCGGCCTTGGCACGCTCGACCACGCTCATCAGCACGGAGGTAGCGGCCGGGGTAATAATCCCGGCGCCGAACCCCACGGCCGGGTAGCACAGCGCGATACGCCAGTACGGCGCGTCAGTGGCCAGGGCGAACAGGCCGATAAACCCCAGGGTGTAAAGGCCAAACCCCGCACACAGCACGGCGCGGGCGCCATACGCGCGGGTCAGCCGGCCGCAGGTGAAGCTGCCCAGGGTGACCATGGCGGTCAACGGCAGGAAGGCCAGCCCGGTGTCCAGTGGCGACCAGCCACGCTCGGTCTGGAAATACACACTCAGCAGGAAAAACAGGCCATAGAACACCAGGGCCGACACCAGCGACAGCAGCGTCGCCCCCGAGAACACCGGGTTGCGGAAATACTGCAGCGGCAGCATCGGGTCCTTGTGGCGGCTCTCGGTCACGAAGAACACGCACCAGGCAATACAGGCCACGAACACGCCGGCGTACACCCATTCGGAGTTCCACCCCAGCTTCGCCCCTTCGATCAGCACCGCCACCGAGGTCGCCAGCGCGATAATCGCGGCGACTTGCCCGGTGATGTCCAAGTGCCGGTCAGGCGCCAACGGTGCGGAAGACGGGATGCGCGAGGTCAACCACACGCCGACCAGGGCGATCGGCACGTTGATCAAGAAGATGCTGCGCCAGCCGAACAGCTCGATCAGCACTCCACCGACCAGCGGCCCGGCCGCCATGGCGATGCCACCGCAGCCGGCCCATACCCCAATCGCGCCGGCGCGTTGGTGGGTCTGCGGGTAAGCGCTATTGATCAACATCAACGAGCACGGCACCAGCAACGCGGCGCCCAGCCCCTGCAAGACCCGCGCACCGACCAATTCCGGCAGATCGGTGGCCAGGCCGCACAAGGCCGAGGCCAGGGCAAACAGGACGAGGCCGACCGCGTAGATTTTCTTCGCACCGAAACGATCGCCCAACAAGCCGCCCGTCAGCAGCAGGCTGGCGAAGGTCAGGGTGTATGCGTTGATCACCCACTGCAGCCCGGAGATGCCCGAGCCAAAGGTGCGGGAAATCGATTCCACCGCCACATTGACAATCGAGGTGTCGAGGATCACGACCACATAGCTCAGACTCGTCGCAAGCAGTACTTGGCGTTGGTAGCGGGTGTTGGGGGTCATGACCGCGTGCGTCCGTTGAAAGGGGCGGCGAGACTATATGCAGCTTTCCGGGATAAACGCTTCGAGCTGTGTCGAAGTGTTTATGTTTATGTCATCCTGAAAATCGACATGACTTGGCACAGCACGGAGTTCGACGGAATGACCCAGCCAAAAATCTCATCCATCGCCTACTTGATCGCCGAGCCCGTGCGCGCAGTGATCCTGATCACCCTGGCAGATGGCAGTTCAATGTCCGCCGGTGCCTTGGCCGGTGCCGCTGGCGTGACCCCGCAGACCGCCAGCTCGCACCTGGCGAAACTGCTCGACGGCGGCTTGCTCACCGTCGAGACCAAGGGCCGCAACCGCTTCTATCAATTGGCCGGTCCCGATGTGTCCCATGTGCTGGAAAGCCTGGCGGCGGTCGCGCCGCAAACCAGTTCGTGGCGCAGCCTGCCCAACCGTTCGGCTCATGAGTTGCGTTTTGCCCGGTGTTGCTACGACCACCTGGCCGGCCAGGTCGGCGTAGCGGTAACCCAAGGCATGCTGCAACAGGGTTTTATCCTTGAGCGTAACGAGCGCGAATACGTGCTCACCCGGTGCGGCATCGAGTGGCTGCAGTCACTCAACCCGCAGGCCGGCGAGCCATGCTTGCACGACCACGTCCAGGCCCGCCGTTGCCTGGATTGGACCGAACGCCAACACCACATCGCCGGGCCGCTCGGCACCCACCTGCTGGAGACTTTCTGCCAGCAGGGTTGGCTGCGTCGAACCGTCGGCTCACGTGCGGTGTATGTAACCAGCCCGGGCTGGCGTGCATTCAAGCTGCATTTAGGGATTGAGCATCTGCGTCATCTCGAAGCGCCGCTGCATGCCGTGACCCCGGCCAGGAAAACCCTTATGCCGGCACCCGTTGCGAGCTGAACAGCCGCTCGATTTCGGCGATCCGGCGCTCCTGGGCCGCCCCGCTCTGCTGCCAGGCGGCAAGCGCATTGATCCGCGCGTACCAGGCCGCCACATGGGGATATTCCAGGAACGGTGCTTGGGTGCGCGGGATATGACTCAGCGGGGCCGCCAGGTCGATGTCCGCCAGGCTCAACGCGTCGCCCACGACAAAGCGCCGGGTGCGCAAGTGCCCGTCGAGCACGGCCGTATAGCGGTGGATCGCCTGCAGCGCGTCGGCCACCAGGGTCGGGTTTTCGGCGCGGCCTTTGAGGCGGTCCATGAACCGCTGCTCGATCAGCACCGTCGGCCCACGGCGAAAGTGCTCGGCGGCCCAGAACATCCACTTGAGCGTTTCGTACTTGGCATTGCCTGCGGGCAGTAATGACGAACCGGCCTGTTCGGCCAGGTAAATCATGATCGCCGAGGCTTCGAACAGCACCACGTCGCCGTCGACAAAGGTCGGGATCGTGCCGTTGGGGTTGAGCGCCAGGTACGCCGGCGTGCGGTTCTCGCCACTGAACAGGTCGAGGAACACGAATTCGATCTCAAGCCCCAGGTAAGCGGCGGTGGTCAGTACTCGCCGGGTATTGCTCGAACCTCTGTCGCCATACACTTTCATGCCACTGCCTCGGTTGCGTGGTTGTCGATAAATGAAGGGAGCTCGGCGAGCAGCATCACCACCTCGCGGGCCTGGCGCACCGATTGGTACACCGAGTTGACCATCGGCGCCGCCAGGTAGGAGGCCACGCCCAGCAGCCAGATGTTTTCCGGCGCCTCGCCGCCGGGCAGGCTGACCTGCAACTGCGGCGACACATAGGGCGGCGTACACGGCGTTGTCGGTGATACCTGCAGCTCAAGGCCGTCGCGGGTGGCATGGAAAAACTGTTTATGAAAGCCGGTGGCGCACACCACCGCATCCACCGCCTCGATGTGCCCGTGGGCGTCGTGAACCTGCCATTGGCCTTGCCACTCAAGGGTTGTCGGCACGTGCGCAGCCAGGTGCAGGCGCCCTTCATCGATCAGCCGCAGCAGCGTGGTTGCGGTCTGCAAGGGCACCGCGAACAGGTAACGCCCGACCGCCTCCCAACAGTTCTGCAGCGCCGCCATGCGCACCGCCGGCGGTGCCGCGCGCAGTTTTACGTCAGCCATGTCCATGCACTGCACCAACAGGTTCTGCCAGTCCGTAGCGCCCCGTCGGGCCAAGGCGACTTCGCCGCGCAGGCGCTGGGTGGGCTCCACGCTGCGATCGACTTGTTCGCGCAGCGAGCGGCCACTG
>NZ_JAKNRV010000333.1:0-5562 GCF_023072625.1 Pseudomonas emilianonis | reverse complement strand
CCTTGAGCCGCGCGTCGTCGATATTCAGGTGTTCCAGGCCCCAGCGGCCTTCTTCGCCATTGAGCGGGCGCCTGCCGCCACCCGGACTGGACCGGCCCGGACGACCTGGCGATCAAGATTGCCGAGTTGCGCGAGATCACCGATTGGGAAAAACCGATCTACGTGAAAATCGGCGCCAGCCGGCCGTATTACGACGTGAAGCTGGCGGTCAAGGCCGGTGCCGATGTGATCGTGCTCGACGGCATGCAAGGCGGCACAGCCGCCACCCAGGAAGTGTTTATCGAGCATGTCGGCATCCCGATTCTGTCGGCCATCCCCCAAGCGGTACAGGCTTTGCAAGAGATGGGCATGCACCGCAAGGTCCAGTTGATTGTGTCGGGCGGGATTCGTAACGGCGCCGATGTGGCCAAGGCCATGGCGATGGGCGCGGATGCGGTGGCCATCGGCACGGCCGCGCTGATTGCCCTGGGCGACAACCACCCGCGGCTGGACGCGGAACTGAAAAAAATCGGCTCGGCCGCCGGCTTCTATGACGACTGGCAGAACGGCCGCGACCCGGCCGGCATCACCACCCAGGACCCGGAGCTATCGAAACGCCTCGACCCGGTAGAAGGCGGGCGGCGCTTGGCCAACTACCTGCGGGTGATGGTGCTGGAAGCCCAGACCATGGCCCGTGCGTGTGGCAAGTCGCACCTGCACAACCTCGACCCCGAGGACCTGGTGGCGCTGACGGTGGAGTCGGCTGCCATGGCGCGAGTGCCGTTGGCAGGGACCAGCTGGGTGCCGGGTTCCGGTTACTGAAACTGGCGCACTACCTGTGGCGAGGGAGCTTGCTGTGGCGAGGGAGCTTGCTCCCGTTCGACCGCGCAGCGGGAGCCGGCTTTTTTAGGGCGGCTTCGCACCCCAGCGGGAGCAAGCTCCCTCGCCACAGTCATCAGTCAAATGGGCCCACCAAGAGGCCCGCACAATAACAATTGCTCGCTGCCAGGCACTTCCCATTTCTTTTGCAGGAGCTTTGAACATGATCAATCGTCTTCTCGGCAAATCCCTCTTCGGCTTATTGGCGGCCGGTGCCTTCGCACCTTTGGCCCAGGCCGCCGATGCTCCCACCTTGAACACCGGCAGCACCGCCTGGATGATCACCGCCGCCGTGCTGGTGCTGTTCATGTGTCTACCGGGGCTCGCGCTGTTCTACGGCGGCCTGGTCCGTGCGAAAAACATGCTCTCGCTGTTCACCCAGTGCTTCGGCGTCGCCGGCCTGGTTGGCGTGCTGTGGGTGATCTACGGCTACAGCATGGTGGTCGATACCACGGGCATGGTCGAAGGGCAGGTGACCTTCAACAGTTTTGTCGGCGGCCTGAGCCGCGCGTTCCTTGCGGGCATGACCCCCGACAGCCTGGTGGGGGATATTCCGGAAGGCGTGTTCGTGACCTTCCAGATGACCTTCGCGATCATCACCCCGGCGCTGATCGCCGGCGCCTTTGCCGAACGCATGAAGTTCTCGGCGGCGCTGCTGTTCATGGCCATCTGGTTCACCCTGGTGTATGCCCCGGTGGCGCATATGGTCTGGGGCGGTTCGGGGGCCTTGATGCATAACTGGGGCGTGCTCGACTTTGCCGGCGGCACCGCCGTCCACATCAACGCCGGTGTGGCCGCGCTCGCCGCATGCCTGATCCTCGGCAAGCGCAAGGGTTACCAGAACACGCCGATGCCCGCGCATAACCTGAGCCTGACCATGGCCGGTGCGGCGATGCTCTGGGTCGGCTGGTTCGGCTTCAATATCGGCTCCGGCGGCGGCCTCAACGGCACCTCGGGGATTGTCATGCTCAACACCCAACTGGGCGCCTGTGCGGGGATTCTCGGCTGGATGTTCACCGAGTGGTTCAAGGTCGGCAAACCCAGCGCCCTGGGCCTGGCCAGCGGTGCATTGGCCGGCCTGGTGGGGATCACCCCGGCGTGCGCCTATGTGGGCGTCGGCGGCGCGTTGGCCATCGGCTTGCTGTGCGGGGTGTTCTGCTACCTGAGCGTGACCGTATTGAAGCGGCGCTTCGGCTACGACGACAGCCTCGACGTATTCGGCCTGCACGGCATCGGCGGCATGATCGGCGCCGTGCTCACCGGTGTGTTCTGCGTGCCGTCCATGGGCGGCCTGGTGGAAGGCGTGACCATGGGCGCCCAGGTAGTGGCACAGCTCAAAGGGGTGGTGCTGACCACCGTGTACTGCTTCGTGGTCAGCTGGATCATCCTCAAAGTGGTCAATGCGCTGGTCGGCCTGCGTGCCCATGAGTCGGTGGAAGAGATGGGCCTGGACCTCGCCGAGCACAACGAGCGGGCCTACAACCACTGATCTTCCCCCTGAGTAAACGCAGCTCAAAATGTGGGAGGGGGCTTGCCCCCTCCCACAGTTGCCTTGCTGCGCCACGGTGGATGGGGTTGGACCTTGCCGAGCATAACGAGCGGGCTTACAACCACTGATCCTCCCCCTGAGTAAACGCAGCTCAAAATGTGGGAGGGGGCTTGCCCCCGATGGCGCCGTGTCAGTCAGCTTGTTTGTAGCTGACCCACTGCCATCGGGGGCAAGCTCCCTCCCACATTTGCTTTGTTGCGCTGCAACTGGCTCGCCACCAGGGTGTTCTTCAGCAGGTAGGCAATCGTCATCGGCCCCACACCGCCTGGCACCGGCGTAATCGCGCTGGCCACAGTGCGTGCGCTGGCATAGTCCACATCGCCCACCAACCGTGTGCCGGTCTCGGTGCTGATGCGGTTGATCCCCACGTCGATCACCACCGCGCCAGGCTTGAGCCAGCTGGCATCGATCAACTGCGGCCGGCCGACGGCGGCGACGACGATATCGGCCAAACGGCACAACGCCGGTGCATCGACGCTGCGCGAGTGCACCACGCTGACCGAGCAGTTGGCCTGTAACAGCAGGGTCGCCATCGGTTTGCCGACGATGTTCGAGCGACCAATCACCACCGCGTGCAAACCACTCAAATCGCCGCAGGTTTCATGCAGCAGGCGCATGCAGCCGCTGGGCGTGCAGGGCGTGAGGACCTCGATGCCTTGCACCAGGCCGCCGACGTTCTCACGGTGGAAACCGTCGACGTCCTTGATCGGGTCAATCGCATGGATCACCGCTGCCTCGTCGATATGCGCCGGCAACGGCAACTGCACCAGCACGCCGTTGACCGAAGCGTCGGCGTTCAGCTGCGCAAGCAGGTCGAGCACTTGCGCCTGGCTGGCGTCATCCGGCAGCCGGTATTCAAGGGAGCGAATCCCGACTTCCTTGGCCCGCAGCAGTTTGTTGCGCACATACACTTCGCTGGCCGGGTTGTCGCCCACCAGCACGACGGCCAGGGCCGGGAAGATTTTTTGCGTGGCAAGCAGCAGGACCTCGTCGCGAACCTCGTCGAGAACCTGGGCAGAAATGGCCTTGCCGTCGATATCGCGGGCAAGGGGGGAGAGTGTGCTGGTCAAAAGCGTCACCGATGTCTGGAAAAATAGGGGAGCTGAGGGATAAATCCCTCAGCGATAAGCAGCCCAGGGCATTCAGGCTACCAGTTGATGGCAGGCATACACCACCAGCACACCGGCGATCAGCGTGGCATAGGGCAGCCAGCCGGCGCGGCGTTGACCGTCATCGGCCTGGATATACAGGTCGCTGAGCATCGCCGCAGGGAAACGGCCTTTGTCCTGCACATAGTGGCGGTAGCAGAACACCGGCAGGATCAGCAGCGCCAGCAGCAAGCCAGTGACCAGCGTGCCCGCGCCCCAGATATCCGCACCCAGGCCCATGCACGCCAGGTTGACGAAGCTCAGCACGCCGCCAGCCGCCAGCAGCACGGTGGGGGCTTTGTACGGGCGCACCCAGTCGGGGCGGTCCAGGCGGTGAATCCAGCCGGCATTGAGGTTGAGGAAGTTGAAGATGATGTAGCTGACGTTGGAGGCCGCCAGCACGAACACGTAGTCCGACATCAGCAACAACAGCAGGTTGAACGACAGGTCGGTCCACATCGCCGCCGTGGGCGCGCCGTGTTCGTTGGTGCGCCCCAGGTACTTGGGCAGCCAGCCGTCCACCGATGCCTGATACAGGGTGCGCGACGAGCCGGACATCGAGGTCATGATCGCCAGCAACGTGGCCAACACCAGCATGATCAGTACGATATTGGCGACCACCTTGCCGCCGCCGATGCTGTCGGCCATCGCCTGGCCAACGCCCATGCCGCTGTAGATCGCCGGCGACAGCAGGCCGCTGTACACCGCCGGTGTCACCACCGCGCCGCTGGCGTCGAGCACCGCCGGGGTCACCAGTTGGCCGAGCCCCAGGCTGCCTTGAAACGCCAGCGGCACCAGGGTGAACACCAGGATGCACAGCAGGCCGGCGTAGAAGATCGCCTTGAAGGTGTCACGCTTGGGGTCCTTGAACTCGCGGGTGTAGCACACCGCCGTTTCGAACCCGTAGGTGGACCACGCGGCCATGAACAGCCCGCCGGCCATCAGCGACCAGCCGGACATATCCCACGGGCCGTCGATGACTTGCCCGGCCGCGTCATGCGCCAGGGGGAACAGCGGCAGGAAGTTGGCCTGGGTCGCGTCCCCGGTGAACAACGGCACCACGCCCACCAGCAACAGCGGGATCAGCGAGGTGACCCCGAGCACCAGCGTCAGGCGCGCCGAGCGCAGGATGCCGCCATGCTGCACGGCAAACACCGTGAGCAGAATCAACAAGCCAATGGCGAATGTCGCGTTGATGCGCAACGACAGGCCGCTCTTGACCCAACCCAGGTCGAGCAGGGTCAGTTGCCAGGTGTTGATCAGCGCATCGGCAGGAAACAGCGCAGTGAGGATGTACCCCGCAGCGAGCCCCGAGCCGATGGACAGCACCGGCGACCAGGCCAGCCAGTTGCACCACACCGACACCGGTGCGATCAACTTGCTGTAGCGCACCCAGGCCACCGCGCCGTACACCGACGCGCCGCCGGACTTGTGCGGGAACAGCCCGGCGATCTCGGCATAGGTGAAGGCCTGGATAAACCCGAACAGGATCGACACGATCCACACGATCCAGGCCGGTTTGCCCACCGTGGCGGCAATCGCGCCGATGGAGAACAGCACCAGCGCGGGTACGCCACTGGCGACCCAGAATGCACCGCGCCAATCGATCTTGCGGTGCAGGCTGCCCACTGAGCTGGCAGCCTGCGGTACAGCCTCGAACGTCGTCGCTTCCATCTTCGTATTCCCATGTCTGAGTAGCGGTTAAGAAGGGCAATCAAAGTGGGCAGTCAAAGTGGGGTGGCACACATCGGTATCGGGACGATCAGCTACGCACGCGGCTCTTGTCCGGGTCATAGAAAATCGCTGCGCTGACCGTGGCGCTGATGCGCTTCTGCAGGCCATCGACTTTGCCAATCTCAAGCTGGGTGCCGGGCTCGGCGCAGCTCACGTCGACCCGGCACAGCGCGATATTGCTGGCCAGTAACGGTGAGCGGCAGGCACTGGTGATGACCCCGACCTGGGCGCGGCCGTGGTACACCGGGTCGCCGTGATGGGCGGCCTCGTTGC
>NZ_JAKNRV010000332.1:0-5564 GCF_023072625.1 Pseudomonas emilianonis | reverse complement strand
TAGAACCGCTGACCCTGGACGAATACTGCGCGCGGCCCCATGCCATGGTGGCGTTCTCGGGGGACTTGAGCGGCAATATCGACCTCGACCTGGCGCGTATCGGCCGGGCGCGCCGGGTGGTGCTGGTGGTGCCCGACAAGATGTCCACCGAAAAGGTGCTGCACCTCAAGGCCATGGGCGCCGAAGTGCATATCACCCGCTCCGATGTCGGCAAGGGCCACCCCGAGTACTACCAGGACGTGGCGGCGCGCCTGGCCAAGGACATGCCGGGCTCGTTCTTCGCCGACCAGTTCAATAACCCGGCCAACCCACTCGCCCACGAAACCAGCACCGCACCGGAAATCTGGGCGCAAACCCAGCATGACCTCGACGCGATTGTGGTGGGCGTCGGTTCGGCCGGCACACTCACCGGGCTGACGCGTTTCTTCAAGCGGGTGCAGCCAGCGTTGGAAATGGTGCTGGCTGACCCCGTCGGTTCGGTGATGGCCGAATTCAGCCGCAGCGGCACCTTGGTCACCCCGGGTTCCTGGGCGGTTGAAGGGATCGGCGAAGATTTCATCCCCTCGATTGCCGACCTGTCCAGCGTGCGCCACGCCTATTCCATCAGCGATGAAGAGAGCTTCGACCTCGCCCGCCAGTTGCTCAAGGCCGAAGGCATTCTCGGCGGCTCGTCCACCGGCACCCTGCTCGCCGCAGCCTTGCGCTATTGCCGCGCGCAGACCACGCCCAAACGTGTGGTCAGCTTTGTCTGCGACACCGGCACGCGGTATCTGTCGAAGGTCTACAACGACCAGTGGATGAACGATGCGGGCTTGCTGCACTACAAGCACTACGGCGACCTGCGTGACGTGATCGCGCGGCGCTTCGAAGACGGTCGCGTGATCAGCGTCAGCCCCGACGACACCCTGCTCACCGCCTTCCAGCGCATGCGCCTGGCCGATGTTTCGCAACTGCCGGTGCTGGTGAACGGCCAGGCACTGGTGGGGGTGATTGACGAGTCCGACATCCTGCTGGGCCTGCACCACGACGCTGCGGATTTTTCCATGATCGTCGCCAGCGCCATGACCGAGACCGTGCACACCCTCGCCCCCAGCGCCAGCCTCGCCGAGTTGCAGGCGGAGCTGGATCGCGGCCTGGTCGCCATCATCGCCGACGCGTCGGGCTTCCATGGCCTGATCACCCGTGTCGACCTGCTCAATCACCTACGGAGATCCCTTGCATGAGTCAGCCCGATAAAAACGCGTTTGCCACCCGCGTGATCCACGCCGGGCAAACACCCGACCCGACCACCGGCGCGCTGATGCCGCCGATTTATGCGAACTCCACCTACCTGCAAGACAGCCCCGGCGTACACAAGGGCTTCGACTATGGCCGCTCCCACAACCCCACTCGGTTCGCCCTGGAGCGCTGCGTGGCCGACCTGGAAGGCGGCCGCCAGGCGTTTGCCTTTGCCTCGGGGCTGGCGGCGATTTCCAGCGTGCTGGAGTTGCTGGATGCCGGCAGCCATGTGGTCTCCGGCAACGATCTGTATGGCGGCACCTTCCGCCTGTTCCACAAGGTACGCCAGCGCAGCGCCGGGCACCGTTTCAGTTTTGTCGACTTGAGCGATGTGCAGGCGTTTGAAGCGGCGTTGCAGGACGACACGCGCATGGTCTGGGTCGAGACACCCAGCAACCCGTTGCTGAGCCTGACCGACCTCAGCGCCATCGCCCGCATCTGCCGCGCCCGCGGCATCCTCTGCGTGGCGGACAACACCTTCGCCAGCCCGTGGATTCAGCGTCCGCTGGAGCTGGGCTGCGACATCGTGGTGCATTCCACCACCAAATACCTCAATGGCCACTCCGACGTGATCGGCGGTATCGCGATTGTCGGCGACAACCCCGAACTGGCCGAGCGCCTGGGCTTCCTGCAGAACTCGGTCGGCGCCATTGCCGGGCCGTTCGACGCCTTCCTGACCCTGCGCGGCGTGAAAACCCTGGCCCTGCGCATGGAGCGCCATTGCAGCAATGCGCTGGACCTCGCGACCTGGCTCGAACACCAACCGCAAGTGGCGCGGGTGTACTACCCGGGCCTGGTCTCCCACCCCCAACACGTCCTGGCACGTCGGCAGATGCATGGGTTTGGCGGGATGATTTCAGTCGCATTGAACTGCGACCTGGCCGGCGTCACGCGTTTCCTGGAGCACGTCAAGCTCTTCGCCCTGGCCGAAAGCCTCGGCGGCGTGGAAAGCCTGATCGAACACCCGGCGATCATGACCCATGCCAGCATCCCGGCGACGACGCGGGCGCAGTTGGGCATCGGCGATGGATTGGTGCGGTTGTCGGTGGGGGTTGAAGATGTGGAGGACTTGCGCGCAGACCTGGCGCAAGCCTTGGCATATATCTAATGAGGGAGGGGCGGCTTGCTCCTCATAGCGGTGGGTCAGTCTCCTGATTCAGCGACTGACAGATTGCTATCGGGAGCAAGTCGAATCGTCGCACCGCCCCTCCCACACTGGATACGGCGTCAGACTGACGTGATGCTCGCCCTGGTTTTTGGAGACGCCTCGTAGTCCGCCAATGACATCCTAATGTGGGAGGGGGCTTGCCCCCGATAGCGGTGGGTCAGGCTGACGTGACGTTGGCTCGCGCGCTATGCAGCTTCTTGTAGCTCTCGATCAAGCGCAGATGCCGATCCAGCCCTTCCAGCTTCATGCTGGTCGGCGTCAGCCCATAAAAGCGCACGCTGCCATTAACCGAACCGATCACCGCATCCATCCGCTCGTGACCAAACATCCGCCGGAAGTTGGCCTCGTAGTCCGCCAGTTCCAGGTCTTCATCCAGCTCCATCTCCAGCACCGCGTTCACCGCCTGATAGAACAGGCCGCGTTCAACAGTGTTGTCGTTGTACTGCAGGAACATTTCCACCGCTTCCTTCGCGTCCTCATATTGTTGCAGGGCGAGGTAGATCAGCAGCTTCAATTCCAGGATGGTCAGTTGGCCCCAGGCGGTGTTGTCGTCGAACTCGATGCCGATCAAGGTGGTGATGTCGGTGTAATCGTCCAGTTCGCTTTCCACCAGGCGTTCGGCCAGCGCCTTGAGTTCAGTGTCATCCAGGCGATGCAGGTTGAGGATGTCGGCGCGGAAAAACAGGGCTTTGTTGGTGTTGTCCCAGATCAGGTCGTCCACCGGATAGATTTCCGAGTAATCCGGCACCAGGATGCGACAGGCGGTGGCGCCCAGGTGCTCATACACCGCCATGTACGATTCTTTGCCCATGTTTTCGAGAATGCCGAACAGTGTCGCGGCTTCTTCGGCGTTGGAGTTTTCACCCTGCCCGGAGAAGTCCCACTCGACAAATTCGTAATCCGACTGGGCACTGAAGAAGCGCCACGAGACCACGCCGCTGGAGTCGATAAAGTGCTCGACGAAGTTGTTCGGTTCGGTCACTGCGTGGCCTTCGAAGGTCGGCTGCGGCAGGTCGTTGAGCCCTTCGAAGCTGCGGCCCTGCAGCAGTTCAGTGAGGCTGCGTTCCAGCGCCACTTCCAGGCTCGGGTGCGCGCCGAACGAAGCAAACACACCACCGGTACGCGGGTTCATCAAGGTCACGCACATCACCGGGAATTCACCGCCCAGCGAGGCATCCTTGACCAGCACCGGGAAGCCCTGGGCTTCCAGCCCCTGGATACCGGCCAGAATACCCGGGTACTTGGCCAGTACTTCAGTCGGCACATCTGGCAGGGCGAATTCGCCTTCGATGATTTCGCGCTTGACCGCCCGCTCGAAGATCTCCGACAGGCACTGCACCTGGGCTTCGGCCAGGGTGTTGCCGGCGCTCATGCCGTTGCTCAGGTACAGGTTTTCGATCAGGTTGGACGGGAAATACACCACCTCGCCGTCCGACTGGCGCACAAACGGCAGCGCGACAATCCCGCGCTCTTCATTGCCGGAGTTGGTGTCGAACAGGTGCGAGCCGCGCAACTCGCCATCGCGGTTGTAGATTTTCAGGCAATAAGCATCGAGGATTTCCGTCGGCAGCTCATCCTTGGGCCCAGGCTGAAACCAGCGCTCGTCCGGGTAATGCACGAACGGCGCGTTGGCCAGTTCTTCGCCCCAAAACTGATCGTTATAGAAGAAGTTGCAGTTGAGACGCTCGATGAACTCGCCCAACGCCGAGGCCAGCGCGCTTTCCTTGGTCGCGCCCTTGCCGTTGGTGAAGCACATGGGCGAATGGGCATCGCGGATATGCAGCGACCACACGTTCGGCACGATATTGCGCCACGAGGCGATCTCGATCTTCATGCCCAGGCCGGCCAGGATGCCGGACATGTTGGCGATGGTCTGCTCCAGCGGCAGGTCCTTGCCCACGATGTAGGTGCCGGCCTCAGAAGTGGCGTTGGGCATCAACAGCGCCTGGGCATCGGCGTCGAGGTTTTCCACCTCTTCGATCACGAACTCAGGCCCGGCCTGCACCACTTTCTTCACGGTGCAACGGTCGATCGAGCGCAGGATGCCTTGGCGATCCTTGTCGGAGATATCCGCAGGCAGTTCCACCTGGATCTTGAAAATCTGGTTGTAGCGATTTTCTGGATCGACAATGTTGTTCTGCGACAGCCGGATGTTTTCCGTGGGGATATTGCGCGTCTGGCAGTACAGCTTCACAAAGTACGCCGCACACAATGCCGACGAAGCCAGGAAGTAATCGAATGGCCCCGGCGCCGACCCATCGCCTTTATAGCGAATCGGTTGATCGGCGATCACCGTGAAGTCATCGAACTTGGCTTCAAGTCGAAGATTGTCGAGAAAGTTAACCTTAATTTCCATGCGGGATTACCAAAATAGCGAACTTCAAATTGGCCGCCATTATCCGGCATTTGCGTTTGAAGTCTTGTGCTTTCGCGTTTCGGCTGCCGACTGACAGGGCTGAATACAGGATTTAGACCGGTGCAATGTCGCTGTTTTGAATTGCCAGACAATCGGTCTTCAACTTATTTGAATGGTTGCCGATGTCCTACAAGCAATTCAGGGAGTAGTCGAATGCGCAACAACCAGCCAGTGACACAGCGCGAGATTACCCTCGCGCCTTCGCAGAAGCTCATTTCCGCAACCGATGTTGAAGGGAAGATCACTTACTGCAACGATGCTTTTGTCGATATCAGCGGTTTTGAACGCACCGACCTGATCGGCGCCCCGCAGAATATCGTGCGCCATCCCGATGTCCCCCCTGCCGTATTTGCCCATATGTGGCGCGCGCTCAAGCAAGGCCAGCCGTGGATGGGCATCGTCAAGAATCGCTCGAAAAACGGCGATCATTATTGGGTCAACGCTTACGTCACGCCGATCTTCGAAGGCAGCCGGGTGGTGGGCTTCGAGTCGGTCAGGGTCAAGCCGAGCGCTGATGAAATCCGACGTGCCCAGGCACTGTACCGACGTATCAGCCAAGGCAAATCGGCGGTTTCGCGCCGGGATAGCTGGCTGTCGACGTTGTTCGACAGCGTGCCCTATGTGGCCACCGGGCTTGCCGGCGCCGTGGGCGGGCTGTTCCTCAGCGCGCCGCTGGCCATGGCGGTGGCGGTAGCCGTTGCG
>NZ_JAKNRV010000331.1:0-5567 GCF_023072625.1 Pseudomonas emilianonis | reverse complement strand
GGGGCGCTGCTGGCCGATGCGGTTGGAGCGGCGGACGCTGCTGGGGTTGCAGCCGATGCTGCCGGAGTGGCTGGCTTGGCCGGTGCTGGTTTTGCAGCAGCGGCTTTAGCGACTGGCTTAGCAGCTGGCTTTGCGGCAGCGGCTTTGGCAACTGGCTTGGCAGCTGGTTTTGCAGCAGCAGCTTTAGCAACTGGCTTGGCGGCTGGTTTTGCAGCAGCGGCTTTGGCAACTGGCTTGGCGGCTGGTTTTGCAGCAGCGACTTTAGCGACCGGCTTGGCGGCTGGTTTCGCGGCAGCGGCTTTAGCGACCGGCTTGGCGGCTGGTTTTGCAGCAGCGACTTTAGCAACTGGCTTGGCGGCTGGTTTTGCAGCAGCGGCTTTAGCAACTGGCTTGGCGGCTGGTTTTGCGGCAGCAGCTTTAGCAACTGGCTTGGCGGCTGGTTTTGCGGCAGCAGCTTTAGCAACTGGCTTGGCGGCTGGTTTCGCAGCAGCAGCTTTAGCAACTGGCTTGGCGGCTGGTTTTGCGGCAGCAGCTTTAGCAACTGGCTTGGCGGCTGGTTTCGCAGCAGCATTTTTGGCAGCTGGTTTGGCAGCGGCCTTAGCCGGCGTCTTCGCTGCAACGGCTTTTACCGGTGCACGAGCGCCCAGCACTTTCGATACAGCTTCCTTCACACGACCAACGCCCTGGGCCAGTTTCAGGCTTTCTTGAGCATCTTTTTTGAGTTGGGAAATATAGGTGCGGGTTTCGGCTTGGCGATCCTTGAGGGCGTCCAGCAGGTCCTCAAGTTCTTTGACTGCGTCTTTGGCTTTGGCTTGAGCCTTGGCCTTGCCGGCAGTGGCGGCGTCTTGCAGTTTGATGCGGGATTTGTGCAGTTTTTCTTGCGCTTTACCGCGTTGTTTTTCCAACTTGGCGAGCAGTTTTTCTGCATCAGCCAAGGCTTGGGAACACGCGCTTTCCAAATGTTCGAGCAGGCTGCCCGAGAGTTGTTGGAGTAAGTGCAACGGGGTATTTACAGGCTTCTGTTTGGCCGACATGGTTTACCTCCTGGCTGACGTGGGTGCGGCTCATACTAGCCCTCTGCTCTTACCGCCGCTAGCGCATGTTGACAGTATCGTTTGCCTTGCGTTGCACCGTGCGAAAAATCTTATCGATATAACGAAAAACCACGCCACTTTTTACCCACTCACACTGGCATAATCCGTCGCACTTTCGGCTGGAGAAGACCCATGTCGCGTTACCTTTTTCTTGCGCTTGGTTTGGCGATTTCCGTGGCCAATGCAAGCGAGCCTTCGCCGTCCAAAACCACTGCCCCAGACGCGCATGACCTCGCGTACAGCCTGGGCGCCAGCCTCGGTGAGCGGCTGCGACAGGAAGTCCCAGACCTGCAGCTCCAAGCCTTGATCGATGGCCTCAAGCAAGCCTATCAAGGTAAACCGCTGGCGCTGGATAACGCGCGCATCGAACAGATCCTGGCGCAACATGAAGCGCAGGACGAAGCCGATATTCAGGCACCGCAAAGTGAAAAAGCCCTGACGGCCGAACAGCAGTTTTTGACCCAGGAAAAAGCCGCGAACGGCGTGCGCGAATTGGCCGATGGCGTTCTGCTCACCGAGTTGACGCCCGGGACCGGCAATAAACCGTTGGCCAATGATGAGGTTCAGGTGAAATACGTGGGGCGATTGCCCGATGGGACGGTGTTCGATCAAAGCACCCAGGCGCAATGGTTTCGACTAGACAGTGTGATCAGCGGCTGGAGCAGCGCGCTGCAACAGATGCCGGTGGGCGCGAAATGGCGCCTGGTGATTCCGTCGGCACAGGCCTATGGCGCCGACGGTGCCGGTGCGTTGATCCCGCCTTACACACCCCTGGTATTCGAGATCGAATTGCTCGGCACCCGGCATTGACCCAATAAAAAACGGTGCGTCATGCGCACCGTTTTTTTATCTCACACCAAGGGTCAGGCCTGAGCGACAGCCACATCCCGGTGAGCATTGTGCAGCACTTCGATCAGGCAATCCTCAAGCTCGAAACGCTCATGGAGCAGGCCACCCAGCTCTTTGAATTTTTCCGCAACACACTTGCCGGCATCACACAGGTCATTGAACGCCAGCAGCTTCTCGGTGATCACATCGATGCGTGGGTAGAGGGTATCGGCCAATTCAAGACCGCGTTGATCGTCGAAGGCTTCAGCCTCCTTGGTCAGTTGCTCGTAGATGCCGAAATGACCGGCAGACACGTAGTCCACCAACACACCGCAAAACGCCTGCAACGGCTTGCGATTCTTCGTCAATGCTTCGGGCTTCGCGCCGAGAGCATCAAACGCCCGAACCAGTTCGTGGCGTGCCTTCAGCCAGCTGTCGATCAGCTTGTGCACCCCACCCCAGCGTTCCTGAGCATTCTGACAACTTTCCAGCATGATGATCTCTCTTCCCTATAGGGGGCGCTGCCGCTGTGTGCCCGCGCAATACTTCAAAGATAAAGCGGCAGCCGGACAAAGCCGTATCTGACAACGGTTTCAATAACGCATGCGGGCCAGATTATGCCCGCATGACTATGGCTTCAAGGTACGCAGGAGAGAAAGTTCATACAAGTGTTTAATCCCGTCCTACAACCTGCGACCGGTTTTCAGCGTCTCGACAGGCGCAACGGTTGGCTGAATATCAGCCGTGAAAATTGCATGAAGCCCAGGATCAGCATCGCCACGAAAAACAACAGACTCCACTCCGGAAGGCTCAAATCGAACAGGGTCCAGGTGATTTCCACGCAGTCGACGGTGCCGTTGAAGATCGAGCGCAGCGCCTGCGAAAAAGACAGGCTTTCGAGCATGTACTGCAAGCTGGGCCAACAATCGCTGGCCTGATCCGCCGTGGTGTTCTGCAATAGCACCTGGCGCACGGCGGTAATTGCGCCAAGCGCGGCACAGCCTGTGCTCGCCAGCCCATACCCATAGACACCGTAGCGTTTGGGGTTATGCACAGCCGCTACCAGGTTGATCAACGTAAAGGTGGCGAGGAATAGCCGTTGTACCTGGCACAGAAAGCAGGGCCGCAGCAGCGCGCCATATTCCAGGTAGAAAGACGCACCCAACGTCAGCGCACCGGCCATGAACGCCAGGAAAAACAAGGAGCGTGAGGGGGCCAAAGACATTGTTTATCCGTACCGCGAGAGATAGGCCGTTACGGTAGAGGAAAGGCCTGACCCCTTTCAATACGCGTTAGAGCAGACAATTCCGCGAAAACGTAGGGACATCCCGCCAGAACTTGGAGGACATAACCTGACGCAACGTAGGAATGTATTACATACCCAGTTAAACCGAGTCTTTACACAGAACCAAAAGGTTGGCTGTCGGACGCATCCGAGCCAACCCTCGCACCACTTCCTACTTCAACCCTGCGCCGGCACGGGTAACGGTGAGGCGAGCAAACGGTTGTCCAGCAGGCCCAAGCCTTCCTGGAACAACTGGTTGCTGCGCTCGGTGTCACCCAACTGGGCCAGCAGGCGTGCCAGTTCGGCACACGCCTCGGGGTTGCGCTGCACCTGCAGGCTGCTTTCCAGGTAGTCCCGCGCCTTGCCCCACAGACTGTTTTGCAGGCACAGGCGACCCAGGGTCAACAGCAAGCTGGCATCACCGGGATGGTCCTTGAGCCAGCCCTCGGCAAACTTCAACTGGCGGGCCGGGTCACTGCCGCGCAACAGGCCATACAGGCGGATCAGATGGCTGTCATAAGCCCGCTTGATCGCGCCGCGCAACACTTCCTCGGCCTTGGCATCAGCGCCCAACTGGCGCAGTTGCTCGGCGTAGGCCAACACCAATTGCGGCTCCTGGCGTTGGGCGGACGTCAGTTGTTGCCAGGCGCGCTCAAGCGCCTGCAAACCCGCTTCGCCCTGCTCTTCACGCTGGACGGCCAGGCTCAGGTTTTCACCCCAGGCACGGCGCTCCAGCTCGGCCAATTCGCCGGCCGGCAACACTTTGTCCTTACGCAGCTCAGGCAACAAACGAATCACTGACGACCAATCGCCCCGCTGCTGATGCAAGCGTTGCAACTGGCGCAGCACTTGGGCGTTATGGGGATGACGCTCGTGCATGGCCTGCAGGGTGGTCAGCGCGCCGTCGGTATCGCCACGGTCCATCTGCAATTGCGCATGGCTCAAGGCAACCGCCAGTTCGGCCTGGGGCTGACGCTCGAGGGCGCGCTCCAGCAAACCGTCGCACGCTTCATATCGCCCTTGCTCATTCGCCGCCCGGGCCGCGCCAAGGTAATACAGCAACGGCTGGCGTTCGGCTTCGGCGGCACGATGCAGGTGGCGTTCGGCACTGGCCCAGCGGCCTTCGGCGAGGTCCATCTGGCCCTGCTCGATCGCGATCTGCACGCGACGGCTGCGGTTACGCCGCGACCACGGGTTGACCACGCCGCCCGAGGAGCTCAGCAGGCTCAACAGGACACGAATCAGGTAGATCGCCAGGCCGATGACAAACACCGCCACCAGGGTGGCCCACAGACTCGACTCGTAATGCAGCAGATGGGGATAGGTAATCAGCACGTAGCCGGTGTGTTTCGAAATGCCCACAGCCAGCGCCAGGGCGATCGCAATCGCCAGCACCAGGATCACATAGAAACGCTTCATCGGCTCTACTCCTGGCTCGCCGGCGTGCCAGCCGAAGCCTTGGCTTCGTCGGCAGGCGAGTGACGACGTTCAAGGTATGCCTGCACGGCGGCCAGGCTGGCAGCCAGGTCCGGGGTCACAACCGAGACAGCCTTGGGCTCAAGCTCGGCGATACGCGCCAGCATCGCTTTGCTCTGTGGGTTGTCCTGGTTGAAGTTGTCCTGCAACACGCTGCGCGCCTCACCCAGCGAACGGCTGTACACCGCCGATTCACCATTGAGCGCAGCCCACTGCGCTTGCTCGAGGGCCAGGCTCAGGGCCAGGCGCACCTGGTTCAGGCCTTGGCCGGCGAGCAGCGGGCGAATGTTGTCATCCGGGTTGAAGTCGATACGGAAGTAACGCGAGAGCTGCTCCCACCATTGGCTCAAGCGGTTTTCCGTATCGGTCGTCGGACGCCCTTGGGGCGCCGGTTCCTGAAGCTGGTACTCCGGCGCGATTGCCGCCAGTTGCACGACTTGATCACGCAAGGCCGCGAGTTGCAGGTACAGCCCGGTACGGTCCGGCTGTTCGGTACTGCGCAACGCGGCAAGGCTCTTGGCCAATTGCTCGCGCGCGGCGTAGGAACCCGGATCGCTCTGCTCGCGAAGAATCTCGTCGGCGCCCTGGACCAGCGACTGCGCGCTGTTGATATCCTGCAGGGCAGACAAGCGCAAACTCGCTAGACGAATCAAGTGTTCGGCTTCAGCCAGGCGCCAGTCCTTGCGGCTGGCTCCCAGTACGGTTTCCAGGCGCTGGCCCAGACGCTGCTGATCGCCCTGCAACTGCGCCACCAGGCGGCGGCGCTCTTCCAGCTCGTCGGCACCCGGCAGTTGCGCCAGGCGTGCCGCCAACTGTTGCTGGCTTTGCTTGAGGGTCTGGGACTGGTCGTCGAGGGTCTGTACCTGGCTCAGCTGTAAGGACTG
>NZ_JAKNRV010000330.1:0-5653 GCF_023072625.1 Pseudomonas emilianonis | reverse complement strand
CGAGCCGCCGTTGACGTTGACCCGGGCGGCGTCGATGCGCATGTCCTTGATGAACTTGAGTACCACCGAGGCGAAGGCCTCGTTGACCTCGAACAGGTCGATGTCTTCAACGCGAAGCCCGGCCTTGTCGGCGCTCATCAGCAGCACGGCGGCGGCGCCGTCGTTAAGGCTGGACGCGTTGCCGGCGGTGACGCTGCCGTCTTTCTTGAACGCGGGTTTGAGCTTGGCCAACGACTCGGCGGTGGTGCCGGCGCGCGGTTGTTCATCCACGGCGAAGGCCACTGGGTCGCCCTTGCGCTGCGGGATCAGAATCGGGGTGATCTCATCGGCAAAGCGGCCGGCTTCGATAGCGGCGGCGGCTTTTTGCTGGGACGCGGCGGCGAAGGCGTCCTGGGCTTCACGGCTGATGCCGTACTTGTCCACCAGGTTCTCGGCGGTGATGCCCATGTGGTAGTCGTTGAATGCATCCCACAGGCCGTCGGTGATCATGCTGTCGATCATCTTGGCGTGGCCCATGCGCAAACCGGTGCGCGCGGCGGGCAATACGTAGGGGGCCAGGCTCATGTTCTCCATGCCGCCGGCAATGATCACGTCGGCATCGCCACAGCGGATGGCCTGGGCGCCCAGGTGCAGGGCCTTGAGGCCCGAACCGCAGACCTTGTTCAAGGTCATCGCGGGTACGGCATGGGGCAGGCCGGCGAGGATCGACGCCTGGCGCGCCGGGTTCTGGCCTGAGCCTGCAGTGAGCACGTGACCGAGGATCACTTCATCCACCTGGGCCGGGTCGAGGCCGGTTTGCTCCAGTAGGCGACGGATCACGGCAGCGCCCAACTCCGGTGCCGGGATGTTCGCCAGCGAACCTTGAAAGCTGCCTACCGCAGTACGGGTGGCAGCAACAATCACAACGTCTTGCATGGAATGTGTCCTCACTGGAATTGCATTTCCGGAACGTGGTCGGGGACGATCAGTTTACCGGCTGTCTTGCTGACAATCTCTTCAATACTGACCCCAGGGGCACGCTCCTTTAGGATAAAGGCGCCGTTGTCGATTTCCAGGTAGGCGAGGTCCGTGAGTACACGCTTGATGCAGTGGGCACCGGTCAGCGGCAGGGTGCATTGGCTGAGCAACTTGGACTCACCGTCCTTGGACGCGTGGGTCATGATCACGATGATGTTTTCCGCACCGGCCACCAGGTCCATGGCACCACCCATGCCCTTGACCAGCTTGCCGGGGATCATCCATGAGGCGATGTTGCCCATTACGTCCACTTCAAACGCGCCGAGCACGGTGAGGTCGACATGGCCGCCGCGAATCATTGCGAAGGATTCGGCGGAGGAGAAGATCGAGGCGCCGATGCGCGCGGTCACGGTTTGTTTGCCGGCGTTGATCATGTCGGCATCGATGGTCTCTTCAGTGGGAAACGGGCCCATGCCGAGCAGGCCGTTTTCCGATTGCAGCATCACTTCCATGCCTTCGGGGATGTAGTTGGCCACCAGGGTCGGAATGCCGATGCCCAGGTTGACGTAGAAACCGTCCTGCATTTCGCGGGCGACGCGTTGAGCCATTTGTTCGCGGGTGAGAGCCATGGTGCTGTTCCTCTTATTCTCTTCGGGCTGGAGGGATTATTTGCGGACGGTGCGCTGTTCGATGCGCTTCTCGAAGGTGCCGCAGATGATCCGGTCGACGTAGATGCCAGGGGTGTGGATCTGCGACGGTTCCAGCTCGCCCGGTTCGACGATTTCCTCGACTTCAACCACGGTGATCTTGCCTGCGGTGGCGGCAAGGGGGTTGAAGTTCTGGGCGGTGTGGCGGTAGATGACGTTGCCGAAGTGGTCGGCTTTCCAGCCTTTGACGATGGCGAAGTCGCCGGTGATGGATTCTTCCATCAGGTACGGGCGACCGTTGAATTCGCGGGTCTCCTTGCCTTCGGCAACCGGGGTGCCAACGCCGGTGGCGGTGAAGAAGGCCGGAATGCCGGCGCCGCCGGCGCGCATTTTTTCCGCCAGGGTGCCTTGGGGGGTGAGCACCACTTCGATCTCGCCACTGAGCAGTTGCTTCTCGAACAGGGCGTTTTCGCCCACGTAGGACGCGATCACTTTGCGGATCTGCTTTTCTTCCAACAGCACGCCCAGGCCAAAACCGTCGACGCCGCAGTTATTGGAAACCACTGTCAGGTCGCGGGTGCCTTTGCGCTTGATCTCGGCGATGAGGTTTTCCGGGATGCCGCACAGGCCAAAGCCGCCGGCGAGCACGGTCATGCCGTCTTCCAGGCCTGCCAGTGCCTCTTCATAGGACGCCACGCGTTTATCGAAACCTGCCATATAGCACCTCTTTTATTGTTTGTGGGCCAGTCAATGTTCCGAGTGTTGCGCTGACGGATTGATTTGTTAAGTTGTTTTTTAAGGTTGATTGATTTAAAAAACTGCATAGTCGAGCCGTCGTCCGGAGTAACGTCATGACCGTCAAACAGATGCGTGCCTTTCTGGCCGTGGCACAGAGCCTGAGTTTTGCTGCTGCCTGCGAGCGGCTGCACCTCTCTCAATCGGCACTGAGCCTGACCATCAAAGGCCTGGAAGAAGGGCTGGGCGGGCGCTTGTTCAGCCGCAATACCCGCAATGTCGCGCTGACCCCTGAAGGGGAATCCTTGTTGCCGCTGGCGCGTCGGTTGATTGCCGATTGGGACAACGCCGAGGATGAACTGCGCCAGCGTTTCACCCTGCAGCGCGGGCGGGTGACGGTGGCAGCGATGCCGTCGTTTGCAGGCAACCTGTTGCCGCCGATCCTGAAGATATTCCGCGCGCGTTACCCCCATGTGAACGTGACGGTGCATGACCTGATCAACGAACAGGTGCTGGAGATGGTCCGTGATCGCCAGGTCGAGTTGGGCGTGGCGTTCGAACCGTCCGAAGGTTCGTCGCTGGCGTTTACGCCGTTATACCTGGATCGTTTTATTGCCGTAGTGCCTGCGGATTCACCCTTGGCACAGCGCGCTGAAATCGAATGGAAAAGCCTATTGGAGCAACCGTTCATTACCTTGCAACGACCCTCTACAGTGCGGGTAATGCTGGAGGAACACCTGGGTGCCTTGCAGATGAAATTGCCGGTGGCGTTGGAGAGTCACCAATTGGCGACGGTGGGCAAGATGGTTGCCAGTGGCCTGGGCGTCAGCGCCGTGCCGGCCTTATGTGCGCAGCAGATGCAGGAGGCGGGCGCCCATTGCATCACCTTGACCGATCCGGTGATCGAGCGGCCGATTGGTGTGTTGACCAAACCGGGGCATGAACTGTCGGCGGCGGCACAGGTGTTGTTTGATATTTTTCGCGATGAGGCGGGGAAAGGCCGTTACCCCAACTTTTGAAGTTGCATAAAAAAATGTGGGAACTGGCAAGCCAGTTCCCACATTAGTTGAGTTGTACTTAGGAGTAGCGGTCGATTACTTTAACTTGCGCGCTGTCTTTGAAAGATACCCACGCGTGGTTAAGTGTGTCGAACACCTGCTCGATAAAGTTACGATCGGCCGCCGCTTTCTTGCCGACATAACCCTGGCCACGACGATACACCTTCAGGCGCGCCGCCAGTTCACGGTTATTTCTGTCGAACTCGGCTTCTTCGGTGTGGGGCGCCAGGCAGTCAATTTGGACTTTGCCCGATTTGCCAATCCACAGGATATGGTCATCGAGTGTGTCTTTCTGCGCTGCGAACATCTCAGCCAATTGCTCGATAGTTGGTTGGTTGTTCAGATTCATGTGTAAGCCCCTTGACCAGTTGGCGATCTATCAATTGATTCGTTAAAACTGCTTAGTTGTCTCCGGTTCCGAAAACCGGGCGTCAGTGACGGTCTGCCGAATACGGGCAGGGTCTTGAACCTGATGCATGTAGTCTTGCTGATGAACTGCTACGCAATGGTTTCATAACGAAGACAAGTAGCGTTTGAGCTCCTTGTACCGAACCCTTTGGGTCGGTCAGCTTCATCAATCTGCCTTGTGGGCAGTGCACATCCGGAAAAAACAGCTCGGCGGTCAGACGAGCTTGTTCAAAACGCTTGTTACCAACGCTCCCGATCCGGGAGACGTCTAGATCATGCAAGGACAAGAAGGTTACGTCAACGGTTATGTAGTGATTATTTTTGATCACTACATAAATCGTCATGGGGACGGGGCCGTGCGGGGAAGTGTGACTTGGGCGTCATTTTTTGTGCGGTGGGTCGCCGGAGCTCGTTAGCCTGGCCGGGTTGCCCACTCATTTTTGATGCGCAGTGTTCTGGTTATCCCAGGCGCTCTGCCAATAGCGGCAACAACCGCTCGCAGGACGCCGCGATCTTCATCTGCAACAACTCATCCCCACGGGTCTTGCCCAGATTGATGGCAATCACCGGCTTGCCTTGCTCGACCATCGCCTTGCACAGGCGAAACGCCGAGTAGGCCATCAGCGACGACCCCACCACCAATAAACCCTCGGCTTGCTCCACCGCCGCCATTGCCCTGGCTGCGGTGGCCTGGGCAACGTTCTCGCCGAAGAACACGACGTCCGGTTTCAGCCGTTCGCCGTTGCAGTGGGGGCAGCGGGGCACGCGAAAGCGTTGTTCAAAAGCAGGATCGAGCAGGGTATCGCCGTCGGGTGCCTGCACGGCATCGACGCCGGCCAGGTAGGGGTTCTCGGTTTCCATCAACCGTTGGATCACATTGCGTGCGCTGGGCCGCTGGCAATCCAGGCATAGCACGCGATGCAAGCTGCCGTGCAGCTCGATCACATCCTGGCTACCGGCCTGGTCATGCAACGTGTCGACGTTTTGCGTGATCAGCCCGCTGATACGCTGGCGGTGTTGCAAGGCGGCCAGAGCCAAGTGCGCCTGGTTCGGCTGCGCAATGCGCACCCGTGGCCAGCCCAGCATCGCCCGTGCCCAATAACGGCGGCGCGCTTGTGGGGTGGCCAGGAACTCCTGGTACATCATCGGCGCCTTGCCCCGGCGTATGCCTTCGCTGTCCCGGTAGTCCGGGATACCCGACGACGTGCTGATTCCCGCCCCGGTCAGCACCAGAAAACGCCGTTCGGCCATGGTCCGGTGCAAGATATCGAGGTGGTCTTCCTGATGTTCGAGCAAGTCGAGCATGGGGTCTCCTATTCGCCGCGAATATATTGCTCCAGTTGCTTGATCAGGTTGGCTTGTTCGGCAATGGCCTCCTTGACCAGATCGCCGATGGAGAGCAAACCCAGCAGTTTTCCGTCGACGACCACCGGCAAGTGGCGCAGGTGACTGTCGGTCATGATGTTCATGCATTCTTCGACCGTTTTATGGGCATCAACCGTTATGACTGGAGAACTCATGACCTCATGGACTTTGGTGGTGACTGAAGAGAGGCCTTTGAGTATCAGTTTTCGTGCGTAGTCACGTTCGCTGATGATGCCAACCACCTCGCCCTGCTTGACGACCGGCAAGGCCCCGACATTTTTCGATGACATCACCACTAACGCTTCGAATACGGTGTGGTCCCATTCAATGGTGTGGACTTCCTGGTTTTGCTTGTCTTTGGCATACGCGTATTGAAACGGGAAATTTCAGGCATCAACAAGCGTTTTAAAGCACTTTGTAGCCCCAAAGACGCACCTTGCACGACCATTGGCGAAATTTTCCAGGCTTTTTTCATGGCGGGGG
>NZ_JAKNRV010000032.1:0-26211 GCF_023072625.1 Pseudomonas emilianonis | reverse complement strand
GGCCTGATTAGACTGCGCCGAATTCCGTACGCACAGCCCTTTGTAAGGACTCATATGATCAAGAAATGCTTGTTCCCAGCAGCCGGTTACGGCACTCGCTTCTTGCCAGCGACCAAGGCCACGCCCACCACCGACCAGCGAATCAGCGGCGCCAGGCCGAAGCGTGCGCTCAGGCGTGCGGTGAGCTGGCTCATGGCAAAAAATGACGCCGCGTTCAGCGCAAAGCACAGGCTGAATTGGGTGGGGGTCAGCCCGAAATACTCGATGTATACGAACGGCGCGCTGCCGATAAATACAAAGAACGTCGCCAGGCCAAACCCGCACACCACCGACAAGCCGATGAACACCGGGTCGCGCAGCAACGCCCCATAACTGCTGAAGGCATTCCCCAGGGTCTTGCCCAACCGGCGCTCGGCGGGGTGGGTTTCAGGCAGTTGCACGACGGTCATGACCAGGCACAACACGGCCACTACCGCCAACACGGCAAACACCTCGCGCCAACTCCAGAGCGCAATCACCAGGCTACCGGCCAAGGGGGCCAGGATCGGCGACACACTCATCACCAGCATCAGCAACGCCATCAGTCGCGCAGCTTCATGGCCGGTATACAGGTCGCGCACAATCGCCCGGGGAATCACCATCCCCGCACACGCGCCAAACGCCTGCACGGCGCGAAAACCAATCAGCACTTCGATACTCGGCGCCAGGGCGCAGCCGATACTGCCCACGGCGAAGATAAGCAACCCGGCGTAGATCGGCGGCTTGCGCCCGAACACATCGCTGATCGGGCCATAAAACAACTGGCAGACGCCGATGATCATGAAGAACACCGTGAGGCTCATCTGCACCGCTGCCGGTGAGGCCTGCAGGCTGGCGCCCAGGGTCGGCAGCGCCGGTAGGTAGATGTCGATGGCGAAGGGGCCGACGGCAGTGATCAGACCAAGCAGCAAAGCAAGGTGGGCGATACGTTTGGACATGGGCAGTTCCGGGTGAAGCAAAGGTCGGCCAGCTTAAAGAACCACCCCTGCGCAAACAAGACGGGGAAGACGTTGAGTTTAACTGCGCAGATCTGAGCAATTGAGCTTCAATAACAGGGAGTCTCTGCCGATAACAGAATCAGCGACGCTCAAGCGGTTGGGTTCCCAACCAGCTATCCAGGCTATGGGAATGACCAGCATGACGATCAAATTACGCTTATGGCTATTGATTGCGACCGGGTTGCTCACCGCTTTGATCATGAGCCTGGCCGGTTACCTGGGAGTCGAGCGCGCCATCCGCGAGATTCTCCAGGCCACCCTCAATACCACCGAGTTGGTCAACGACATCTCCCGCACCATCAGCGAGCAAAGCCTGGCCAGCAACGAAATTGCCCATCAAGTGGAGATGATTGCCGGCATGTCGGAGCGCAATAGCCAGGTGATCGGCAAGACGGCCTCGACGACGGACGAGTTGTCTGCGTTGGCGGGGAAGTTGTCGCAGTCGGTGGATCGATTTCGGCTTTGAGCATCACAGCTGATATATAACTCAACTAAACATCTATTTAGTTGAGTTATATTTTTCCACCTTACTGGCGTTGTTTTAAGTACTCGATAAACGGCTCGATATCAGAGGAGCACAGCAGGTGCGCGACACTGCGTACCTCGGTCTCAGGCCAATACCACCAGGCGGATTGTTCCAAGACCTGGCGAACAGGCTCATCAAAACGCCAACGGATAAACTTGGCCGGGTTTCCGCCGACTATGGAATAGGGCGCCACATCTTTGGTCACCAACGCACCGGCCGCCACAACGGCGCCATCGCCAATGGTGATACCCGAAAGGATCTTTGCATGGGAACTGATCCAGCAATCATTGCCGATCACTACGTCGCCATTGCTGCCGCCGAAGTCAGTGATGTAAGCAACTTCTTCGACCTTGGCGGGAAACGGATAACAGCTTAGCCAGTCGATGCGATGATGACCGCCCAGATACACTTCGACGTTGCCGGCAATCGACGTATAAGCGCCTACGCGCAATGTCGTTCCTTCGTGCCAGTCATGTACCTTGAGATCGCCATAGGTGCCAATACCAAAGCTGAATTGCGGATAACGGTTACGCAGTTTTTGTGTTGCACGCTCAAGCTTCGGCAGTGCACGCAGCGCTTTGCGTTCCTGACGCTCACGCCAGATGCGCAGTAGCTTCATGGGAAGAACCTTATTCAAACGTTGGAATGGGACGTTATCCTGAAGAATGAAAACCAGGGTTGCAAGCTAGCAAGTGAAATGGAGGGTTTGTTTTTTCGGCCTGTTGGGCCTCCGGCCTGAGGTGGCGAGAGTCAGTGCCAGGCTTAAAATCTCACCCGAGAGCCCCCCAACTCTAAACACGACGGTTCGCATAATGTATATTATGTTAAATTATGTACTATGCTGTGTGTTCATAAGTGTCCTGTCTGTTTCCACTAACCTACGCATTAGATTCCACAACCCCCCGAAATTGCGCCATTCGCGATTTGAGTGGAAAACCCCTTCCGAGCGCCTGAAACTCACTCCTTGGTCGATTTGGGTATCGCAATACGGCTACTGGTCTTGACCTCGCGTAATGCTAGGCTGGACTGGATGGATGCAATACCCACCTGACGCCTGAGTACCTGCTCGATAAAGTCGCTATAGCTATCAAGATCCTCTGCCAACACCTGCAGCACGTAATCGGCATCCCCGGTGATCTTGTGACAGGACAACACTTCAGGCAATTGCGCAATCACCGCCTCGAAGGCGTCCGGAGCATGATCGGCGTGGGTGGAAAAACGGATGTGCACAAACGCCATTATGTCCAGCCCCAACATGCGTCGATCAATGTTGGCTTGATAGCCCTTGATTACGCCCGCCTCCTCCATTCTCTTCCGCCGTCGCCAGCAAGGCGTCAGGCTTAACGACAGGCGTTCACTGAGCTCGGCGTTGGAAATGCTCGCGTCCTCCTGCAACAGCCTGAGTATTGCCAGATCTGTTTCGTCGAGACTGATGCGCTTGGATGATTTTTTCTTCATTTAGCCAATCCTGAGCAAAAACGCCCGATTAATTTAACAAACCGCGAAAACAAAGCAAAGAAAGCGCGCCCAAGCCAGAACAGAATATTTGCACTGGCTCACATTAACGGATGCGCAGAATGTTTACAGTTTTTAGTGATTCCCACCGCTTGCACCACGGCACCGAATTGAAAGACGGCGTGCTCAAGCCGTCGTTCGAACAGCCCAGCCGGGCCGATACTGTCCATAACCGCGTCAAGCAGGTCGGCCTTGGCCAGATCATCGAGCCCCGGGCATTTGACCGGTCGTGTTACGTCAATGCGCACAGCGAGCGCTACGTCAGTTTTCTGGAAAGCGCCTGGTCAGAATGGTGCTCGACCGGACGTACCCACGATGCCTTGCCGCTGGTATGGCCAGTGCGCGACCTGTCCAACGATCAAGTCCCGACTTTCATCGACGGCAAGCTCGGTTTCTACGCCATGGACGCTGGCTCCCCGATTACCGCCACCACTTGGCAAGCGGTAAAAACCAGTGCGGACATCGCCCTAACCGGCCTGGCGCTGATTGATGAAGGCCATGACAGTGCTTTTGCCCTGTGCCGTCCGCCGGGCCATCACGCTGCGCGCGAATACATGGGCGGCTATTGCTATCTCAATAATGCCGCCATTGCTGCACAACAGGCCATTACCCAAGGCGCCAAACGTGTCGCGGTACTGGACGTCGACTTTCACCATGGTAATGGCACCCAGAACATTTTTTACGAGCGCAGTGACGTCATGTTTGTCTCCCTGCACGGTGAGCCGACGGTGTCCTATCCGTACTACTCAGGTTTCAGCCACGAAGTGGGCGCCGGCCAAGGCGAAGGCTACAACCTCAACTACCCACTGCCGAAAAACACCAGTTGGGAAAGCTACCGCAACGCCCTGCTCCACGCGTGCAAAAAACTCCAGCAGTTCGTGCCGCAAGTGCTGGTGATTTCACTTGGCGTCGACACCTTCAAGGACGACCCCATCAGCCATTTCTTGCTGGAAAGCGAAGATTTCATCGGGATCGGTGAGCTGATAGCGAGCGTTGGCTGCCCCACCCTGTTCGTGATGGAAGGGGGCTACATGGTCGATGAAATCGGGATCAATGCGGTCAACGTGCTACATGGTTTCGAGAGCAAGCGCACCTGAGTCATCCCCCTGCCCTACAGCGTTCCAATGATTGGATCGGAGAATAAAAAACATGACTCTTTTTATTGATGTCGATGATGCTGCACGCCTATTCACCCAGGTAGGCATCCGCCGGGTAATCCGCGAAATGGCGGCCTACATCAAAGCTGACTATTCACGCTGGGCGCAGTTTGATAAATCACCGCGCACCGCCAATCACTCCACAGACGGTGTGATCGAGTTAATGCCCACCGATGATGGCCAACAGTATTCGTTCAAATACGTGAATGGCCACCCGGACAATGGTCTGAGGAACTTGCTGACGGTCATGGCTTTCGGTGTTCTGACCGATGTTCACAGTGGTTATCCAACCCTACTCAGCGAACTGACATTGACCACAGCGGTGCGCACCGCTGCAACTTCCGCATTGGTTGCGCGATCTCTCGCACGACCAGGTTCAACCTCGATGGCAATCATCGGCAATGGTGCCCAGAGTGAATTTCAGGCCCTCGCTTTTCATGAAATGTTGGGTATCAACGAAATCCGTATCTTCGATATTGATCGCGACGCGTCACTCAAGTTGAAGCACAACCTGGCGGCATTCCCGGAGATCGAAGTGATTCTGGCCGGCTCTGTAAAAGAGGCGGTGAAGGGCGCGCATATCGTTACCACAGTCACCGCCGACAAAGCCTACGCAACGATTCTGACGCCAGAGATGATCGAGCCCGGTATGCACATCAATGCCGTCGGCGGTGACTGCCCGGGGAAAACCGAACTGCACGCCGACATCCTGCGCAACGCCCGAATCATCGTGGAGTTTGAACCGCAAACACGGATTGAAGGTGACATTCAGCAACTGGAAGCTGATTACCCCGTCGTCGAATTTTTCAAGATTGTGCTGGGCGAAGTGCCCGGCCGCGAGAGCCATGCGCAAGTCACTGTGTTCGATTCGGTGGGCTTTGCGCTTGAAGACTTTTCTTCACTGCGCTACCTGCACGACCTTGCGCGCGAGTACCGGATCGGCGAACGCATCCACCTGGTGCCGACGCCGGCCAACATAAAAAACCTCTACCAATTGCTTGATCAGCAGCCAGTTGCCCCCTCACGTCTGCGCACGGTCAGCTGATGGTAATCGCTGTTGCCCCTGAGCAATGTGCTTGGGGCCTCTTACCGCCCCATTCAACGCGAAACCCTGCCACCTACCGTCACTAGCCGTTGCATCCCTAACAAGAAAGATAGACAGCCATTTTTCTGCCAAAACTCAAAACATAAAATCAAGAGGTTTTGTAATGAAATCGACTCCCTCAGAACGGGCTGAACAGCCCGCGCTGCAGCGCACGCTCAGCAATCGTCATATTCAATTAATGGCTATGGGTGGTGCCATCGGCACCGGCCTGTTCATGGGCTCCGGGAAGATCATCGCCCTGTCTGGCACATCGATCATCCTCATCTATATGATCATCGGACTGTTCGTTTTTTTCGTCATGCGTGCCATGGGCGAGATGCTGCTTTCCAATCTGAACTTCAAAACCTTTGCGGATTTTGCAGGCGCCTATCTGGGCCCAAGAGCGGCTTTTTTTCTCGGCTGGTCATATTGGCTGAGCTGGAGCGTTGCGGTGATAGGCGATGCAGTCGTGGTCGGCGGTTTCTTTCAGTATTGGTTTCCGAATGTGCCCGCGTGGATTCCCGCCATCGGGATGCTCGCAACACTGTTCGCGTTAAACGTACTGACTGTCAGGCTTTTCGGTGAGGTGGAATTCTGGTTCGCGATCATCAAGATCATTGCTGTTGTGACCCTAATAGGCGTCAGCATGGTGCTGATTGCGACTTCCTTCGTCTCCCCTAGCGGTGTCGCTGCATCCTTGAATCACTTGGTGGATAAACAGGCTGCATTCCCTAACGGCTTGTTCGGCTTCTTCGCCGGTTTTCAGATGGCGATCTTCTCGTTCGCCGGCACCGAATTAATCGGCACAGCGGCGGCGGAAACCCGCTCCCCCGAGAAAACTCTGCCTAAAGCCATCAACTCCATTCCGCTGCGAATTATCCTGTTTTACGTACTAGCACTGACCTGCATTATTGCCGTGACTTCCTGGCACCAGGTTTCACCGATCAAGAGCCCTTTTGTCGAACTGTTCCTGGTTGCAGGGTTTCCAGCAGCAGCCGGTATCGTCAACTTTGTCGTGCTGACATCCGCCGCATCATCAGCCAATAGTGGCGTTTTCTCTTCCAGCCGGATGCTGTTTGGGCTGGCTAACCATGATAACGCCCCGAGGATTTTCCAGCGATTGTCGAGCAACAGCGTGCCTCTTCTAAGCCTGGCGTTCACCACACTGTTGATGCTAATTGGCGTACTGGTACTGTTTATCGTTCCGGAAGTCATGACTGCGTTCACCATCGTCTCTACCGTGTCGGCGATCTTGGTGATCTTCACCTGGTCGACCATTCTTGCGTCTTACATTGCCTATCGTAAAAAGCGGCCTGAGCTGCATGCACAATCTGCTTTCAAGATGCCTGGCGGCGTTCCGATGGCCTGGTTTTCCCTAGCCTTCCTGGGCTTTGTTCTTTGCCTGCTAGGGTTGAGACCTGACACTCGTTTCGCCCTGATGGTCATGCCTGTATGGTTCGTGTGGCTGGCAATTGCTTATCAGTTGACCCGCTCAAAGAAGCCTAAATCTGCAGTTGTTTCGGTAAGTAATTACAGCTGATGCACCGCTGAAACTTATCCGTCCGGCCAAGTCACCTACCAAGCCCCGAAAAGCCAAGACATGGTGTGCACTTAAAATTCAAGTGGGCACCAGCTCTAGCCTTTTAAGCGGGTATTCATGCAAGGATCCAGTTGATCCCAAAAAGAAGCAGCCCTACTTCATCACTTTGAAAGAGCAGACTCCCATGTTCTTCGCCGGCCTGGCTGAGGTGCATGGAGGCCTTAAGCCGGACGACCGTGGTCGTTTTTTTGTTGTCGAAGGCGGCCAGTCACGCGCGATCTATGATGAATTAGAGGCCATCAGCTCGGCGTACAACAACACGCGTGGCGAGCATCACAATCCAAGATCACCGGCAAAATGACCGTCGATCATAGTTGCTGAGGCGTGACTGCCACAGCACGGCGGACATCTGCCAATGCGCTTTCAACTGCTTCCTTAGCGCTACCGGCCTCTCTCGCGAATTCAAGACTAAGGCGCCCAGATTGGCCAACGCCCACCAGCGCATCGTCACACCCCTCCTCTGCCAGTCGCTCAACGAGGGCATCGGTGTCGCTAGCTTGTAACTGATACTTTAGAGTGAAGGTAAATTCCACCTCTATTACTCCGAATTACGGGGATTGCTTGGCTATTTTTGAGCTGTTTCGCGCTGCGCGCGCGCAGCTCCGAACTAGGGGCCGTCACCTACCACCAGTCTGACTTCGCTGGAGGGATCACCGCATCGAGTTTTCGATTCGGGATGCCAGCGCTGGGGGCAGGCTATCAATTATCGCTCTACCAGGTGGAAGGTGATGACGCATGGGCAACAGACATCTGTAAGTCACAGTAAATAGTGCTGGAAGCGTTATTCAACGCCGCGATATCGCCCAGCAGAATCGGTTGGTCGACCATCAAGTAGCGCCTCCCTCGTCATGCTCAGTTACCAACACGTAGTGATCCGCACGATCCAAGGTTTGGAGGAGCTTGAACGCGCCTCGGGTGGCGATCTGGTGCACGGGTTGTGTTGCCACCGTCATACCATCTGAAACCATTCCAGACTGATCGCAGAACACGATGGCGGCAAAGCGATCACCAATACGAGCTGCGTTGACAAGGTAGGCATCTACAAGAACCCCCCAGTCGTGCCTCATTGCCTGGACAACCTCGCTCGGCAGACTTTCTTTTTTCATCGTTTCAAACCGAGAAAGTGCGCCCCCAGCGAAAGAGATAACGTTTGATTTCAAAGAACCCGTACTCCTCAGATCTCGATTTCGAAGAAGGGATCAAACCCCGTTGACTCGCCGGGATAGCCTCGCGGATTGGAGACGACTCTGCAGCCCGCAAGCTCGACGTCCACAGCACGGTGGGTGTGGCCAAGGCATGTGGTCGCAGTACCTAGAAGTGGGCATTGGCCCGGATGCAGAGATATTCACCAAAGCTCAGCCACTGTCAGCGGTGGGTTATGGTTCGGACATCGGCATTCACCCCAAGTCCAGCTGGAACAATCCAGAGCCTGAAGTGGTATTGGCCGTTTCCAGTAGGGGCAAGATTCAGGGCGCTACGCTGGGTAATGACGTCAATCTTCGTGACTTCGAAGGGCGGAGTGCCCTGCTTTTGTCCAAGGCCAAAGACAACAACGCATCGACCGCGCTTGGGCCATTTATCCGACTGTTCGATGAGACCTTCGGTATCGAGGACGTGCGCTCGGCGGAAGTCGCACTTCGAGTCGTCGGCGAGTTGGTTGCGTATGAGTACGCTGGAACAGAGCCTCGCCCAGAGAGCGCGCATCCTGCTTCTACTGGTTGACGGATTGACGCCCAAGGCCGTCAGCGAGCAGTTGCAGGTCACGCCGCCGACGGTATTCAAGTGGCGAAAACATTATCTGGAGGCAGGAATCGAAGGGTTGAGCGATCTGCCGCGCAGCGGCCAGCCACTCAAACTTGGGACCGATAAAATCAACGAAATCCTGACACTGACCACCCGGCGTGTACCCCAGGAAGCCACTCACTGGAGCGTCCGTTTGATGGCCAAGTATGCGCGGGTTACAACGTGGCAGGTTCGGCAGGTCTGGGCCGCTTCCGACCTCAAACCCCATCGTCTGAAGACCTTCAAAATCAGCAACGACCCTCATTTCGCCGACAAGGTAGTCGACGTGGTCGGGCTCTATCTGAACCCACCGGATAATGCCCTGGTGTTGTCGGTTGACGAGAAAACCCAGATCCAGGCGTTGGATCGCAACCAACCGATGCTGCCGCTACGCCCAGGTCAAGTTGAACGCAGGACGCATGATTACAAGCGCCATGGTACGGCGAGTCTGTACGCGGCTTTCGACATCCTGACCGGCCAAGTAATCGGACGGATTACCCAGCGCCATCGAGCCAAAGAGTTTCTGGCTTTTTTGCAACAGAATGCGTAGCACCAAGGGCGCAATAGCGCACCACAAGCCTTGACTGTGCTCGTGCAGCGGTGATCGCTGTGCGGGCACCAACGACGAATCAAACGGCCGGCATATTCTTGGTCACGCAGTGAATTCCACCACCACCGGCGGCAATCGGGTCGATGTTGACCTGCACCACCACGCGGCCCGGATACAACTTGGTTAGCAGATCCTTGGCGTATTTGTCTGCCGCGGCATCACCAAAATGTGGAACTATCACCGCGCCATTGATCGTGATGTAGTTAATATAGCCGGGGGCGAAATCCAGGCTCTCGGTGTAGACGTTGCTGCGCAACTTCAACGGTGGCGGCAGGGTGTACACCTGCAACTTGTTGCCATCGGCGTCGGTGGCGGCCTTGAGAATTTCCAGGTGCTTGCGGGTGATCGGGTACTCATAAGAGTCCGGGTCGTTGTCGAGTTGCGCCACCACCACGCCTTTTGAAGAAAAACGGGCGTAAAAATCGACGTGACCATCGGTGATGTCTTTGCCCTTGATGCCCGGCAACCAGATGATTTTGCGCAGGCCCAAGTTAGCCTTCAGTTCCGTTTCGATCTGCGCCTTAGTCATGTCTGGATTACGGTTGCTTTTGATCCAGGAACTCTCGGTCAAGATCGCAGTGCCATTACCATCTATTTCGATACCGCCGCCCTCGCCCGTCAGCTGGCTGGCGATGTAGGTGGCGCCCGTCAATTTGCTCAGTTTGTCGGCCACGTTAGCGTCATTGGCGTGAGCCTGCTTATCGCCCCAACCGTTGAAGTTGAAATCCACTAGCCCTCGACCGCCTTGGTCGTCGACCACGAAACAGCCACCCATGTCACGCATCCAAATGTCGTCCAGCGCCATGGTCTGAAATGTGATGTTGGTAGTACCGCATGCCGCCGTGGCCTTAGCCAATTCATTGGGGCGGCACAACACGGTAACCGGCTGATATTTGGCGATGGTTTTGGCCAGCAGAGCGATATTATTATTCACCGGCGTAGCCCAATCTTGGTGGACCGCTGACGAGGCACCAAAGGATAGGAACATCCGTTCCTGTAACTCGTTTTCATCCGGCATATACCAGCTTCCCTTGATGGCTGCTTGTACCCAAGAGGCATTCATGCCGAGCCCCATGGATGCCGCTGCGCCGAGACTAGAAACTAACGCTACCTGCTTAATGAAATTACGACGTGTTGACATGTGTTTATCTCTCAATTCTTGTCGTTGCATTGTTTTGAAGGACAATAACTGCGGCCATGGGTTAAGACCGCTTTCAAAGCCGACTATCTGGATGGTCGACTTGCCATCACTTAGTGGAGGCTGTCTTGAACTTGGTCCAAGCACGCATGCGCGCACGCATATTGGACTGGGGAATGTCTTGACCCGGGATCAGTCGTGCATAAGCGGCCTCATCAAGGTAGATATCCGGGTTGTTACGCATCACTGAGTCGACACTCGGACGTGCTTTGGCATTGGAGGTGGGGTAGCCGGTGAAGTTGCTGATGGCGGCCATGTTCTCCGGGCGCATGACGAAGTTGATGAACGCATAGGCATATTCCGGATGTTTGGCGTCGACGGGGATCGCCATGGTGTCCATCCATACCGTGGTGCCTTCGCGCGGGACGTGGTACTGGAACGTGGCTTTCTTGCCTGCTGCATCTGCGGCACGTTGCGCCTGAGTCATATCCCCGCTGTAACCGAGCGATAGGCACAAGTTGCCGTTGACCAACTCGCTCACCGGCTGCGACTGGAACTTACGGATAGACGGTCGCAGCTTGAGCAGCAACTCACTCGCTGCGGCCAGGTCTGCAGGCTTGGCACTGCGCGGATCGCGGCCGAGGTAATTGAGTGCTACCGCCAGCACCTCGTCCGGCGAGTCGATCATCGAGATGCCGCAGTCTGCGAACTTGGCGGCCAGTTCCGGTTTGAACAGCATGTCCAGGCTATTCACCGGCGCATCTGGCATGCGCTGTTTAATCTGCTCGGCGTTGTAGGGCAGGCCGATGGTGCCCCACGTGTAGGGTACGGTGGCCTTGTTCGAGTAGACATAATGCGTACGTAGCTTCTGCAGACCTGGCTCGATGTCATTCAGGGCCGTGAGCTTTGACTTGTCCAGCGGCTGCAGGCTGCCGGCGCGCATCAGACGTTCGCCAACAGTGTCGCCGGGGAAGATCAGGTCATAACCACTGCCGCCGGCCATCATCTTGGCTTCCAGCGTCTCACTGCCATCCATGACGTCGTAGATCACCTTGATCCCGGTTTCGGCGGTGAACTTGGCGAGGGTGTCCTCGGCGAAGTAATCCGCCCAGTTGTACAACTTCAGGGTCTTTTCCTCCGCCTGCACCGACGACAAGGTACAACTTAGTGCCAATCCTAAGGAGCAGAGCAACGGCTTGTTGGTAATGTTCATGTCAAACCCCTTGAGTATTCCAGCGTGCGTTAGCGTGGCGACCGTCCAGACTTAACAGCGCCCCGTACATCTCTGGACGGCGGTCGCGGTAGATGCCCCAGGTCAGACGCTCTTCGCGCATGGTGGCCAAGTCCAGGCTGTGTACCAGCACGCCGGCGCTGTCGCGGTCAGACTCGGCCAGCAGCTTGCCCTTGTGATTGCAGATAAAGGACGAGCCGTAGAAGTTCATCTGCAGGGTCGGATCGGTGGTCGCCGCTTCTCGGCCAATGCGGTTAGCGGCCACCACCGGCACGATGTTGGCGGCGGCATGGCCGCGCATGGTCATCTGCCAGTGATCACTTGAATCCAGCGTCGTGCAACCAGGTTCAGAGCCAATGGCGGTGGGGAACAGTAAGACTTCGGCGCCCATCAATGCCAGGCAACGTGCGGTCTCGGGGAACCACTGATCCCAACAGATGCCCAAACCTATGCGCCCAAAAGCAGTGTCCCAGACACGAAAGCCGGTATCGCCAGGGCTGAAATATTCCTTCTCCTGATAACCGATAGCGTTGGGGATATGCGTCTTGCGATACACACCCAGGAGGCGCCCATCAGCATCGGCCACGCTCAGCGAGTTGAAGTAGGCATTGCCCGCCTTCTCGAACCAGCTCAGCGGCAGCACCACACCCAACTCCTTGGCCAGCGCGGCAAAGCGCTTGAGTACGCTGCTGTACTGATATTCCTCGGCCAGCGCCAGGTGTTTATGATTCTGCTCGATGCAGAAATACGGGGTTGCAAACAGCTCCTGCAGCAGGATGACTTGGGCGCCTTTAGCGGCCGCCTCACGCACCAATTGCTCGGCCTGATCAACGTTGTGTTTCAGGTCCCAGGTGCAGGCCATCTGGGTTGTGGCAATCGTCAGAATGGTCATTTCATTAACCCTCCAGTGGCCCGGCTGGCTGTTGCTGGGTGATGCAATGCACACCGCCACCGCCATGAGCCAGGTGATTGATCCGAACCGGTACTACTTCGCGTCCTGGGAAGGTCTTGCTCAACACTTCGGCAGCCACCTTGTCGGCATCAATGCCATAGGCCGGCATGATGATGGCGTTGTTGGCGATGTAGAAGTTGGTGTAGGAGGCACAGAACACTTCAGCCTCGGTGTCCACCGCATCGGTGGCTTCATAAAGCTCGATCAGCTCAAACTTGCGACCTTGGGCATCGGTTGCCAGCTCCAGAGCGCGACGGTTTTCACGTACCACTTCGGCATACACCGAGTGTTGGTCGCGCGTGGCGTCTACCAGCAAAACCCCAGGACGGGCGAACGCGCACACACCGTCGACATGGCCATCGGTCATGTCGCCGGTCACATAGTTTGGGTCTCCCGGCAGCCAGACAGTCTTCTTCACACCCAGCAGGCGAGTGAAGATCTCCTCCATCTCGGCCTTGTTGATGCCCGGATTGCGATTGGGGTTGAGCAATACCGATTCGGTGGTGATCAGCGTGCCCTCGCCGTCCACATGAATGGCCCCGCCTTCATTGCTCAGCGCAGTACCAAAGCACTCCACGCCCAAGTGATTGAGCGCGCGCCGGGCCAGGCTTTCGTCCAGATCGTGGGCCGACTTACCGCCCCACGCGTTGAAGCGCCAGCTCACCCCGGCCAGGCCTTGTTGCGGATGGCAAACGAAGCTCGGACCGGAGTCCCGGCACCAGCTGTCGTTCACCGCCAGCTCGATCAATTCAATGTTCGGCCCACAGAGCGCTTTGGCACTGGCGACGGCAGACGGGTCGACGACCAGTTTCACCAGTTCGAAACGAGCGATGGCGTTGGCCACGCGAGCGAAGTCCTCTTGCACTTGCGGCAATGTCACGCCCCAACCGGCCTCCCAGAGTGCGGTGTTGTGGGGCCAGACCATCCAGGTCGCGGTGTGCCTGACCCACTCGGCCGGCATCATCCAACCACTGTTTCGAATTTCATTCTGCTGCATGACAAGTACCCTTGAGTTAAGTCATTGTGTTCAATGAAAAACTGCCTATTCGGTTATGGCATGCATGCTAAGCCTGAAAAATATGGCAAACAAACGATGAATTTTGCAGGCAAATGATTAGGAGAGCTTATCAATATGCTCAAGCACTGGCCGCCCTTGAACACGCTGCGCGGCTTCGAAGCCGCCGCCCGACTGGGTAGTTTCCACAAGGCGGCAGAGGAGTTGCACCTCACCCAATCGGCAATTAGCCAGCAGATTCGTAGCCTGGAGACCTACCTCGAACAACCACTGTTCTTTCGCAACGGACGCAGCGTTAGCCTGACCGACGCTGGTTACGATCTACTTAGCACCACCCAGGCACTGCTACAGCAACTGGCCGTCGGCATTCGCCGCCTGGGGCAGTACCACAAACCCAACCAGTTGGTGCTCAACACCACCCCAACGTTCGCCCGTCACTGGCTGCTTCCACGCCTGGGGGATTTTCGCCGCCAGCATCCGGAGGTTGATCTGTGGATTTACAGCACTGATGAAGTCCCGGAGATGACCACCCAGACCATCGACCTCGCGGTGCGCGATGACATCAGTTCCCAGTCCGAGTGCAGCTTTAAAGTGCTATACGCTGACCGCCTGTACCCGGCTTGCCATCCGAGCCTGTTGGCAGTGCCGAGCGACCAGCGCACAACCCTGCATGGCGAGCGGGAAATGGACTGGAGCCACTGGGCGGTGGAGGCAGGGATAGATGTAGGCCAGAAGGATCACGGGCTCAACTTCTCCGATCCCGGCCTACTGTTAGATGCCGCTTGTGCCGGACTCGGCATCGCCTTGGTTAGCCAGTTACTGAGCCGCCAATCGCGCGCCAGCGGACTGTTGCAACCCTTGGTTGAGGAAACTATTCGTGGCCCCAGTTGGGCCTTGCTGACTCATCGCGACAGCGAGAACAGCCCGCTGGCGAGAAGTTTTATTGAGTGGTTACTTAGCCACCTGGTAGCGGGAAGCTAGATAACGTAACGGTTCTGGTTCAAGGCTTGAATGGGGCCCTTGCGCTTAGGATATATCGGGCACTTTGATTTGAAGATGTACGAACGGCTGCTTGGATGGGTAGCAGGGGCCTGCGCTAACATCGCGCAAGTCGCCTGGGGCAGGCGCTGGAAGGCGCGTTCAAAGGCAAGGCGCAGTACTGCTATGGCGATACTCAGTACGTCATTGAAGCGGGCAGTACGACGCAAATACTCAACCTTTGAGTTTCAAAGTCTTCTCGACCGAGTTTGGATACCACCCTCCCCCTAAAGCCTTGTACAGGTTGACCTCGCTAGTCAGCTGGGACAACTGGTCACTGATGAGGGACTGTTGTGCGCTGTACAACGAACGCTGGGCATCCAGAAAGGTAAGATTGCTGTCGATCCCGACGCGGTATCGGTATTCGGCAAGCGCGTAGTAGTCCTGACTGGCGCGAACGTAGTCACGCTGCGACTGAAGCTGATCGACATAGGTTTTGCGCGACGCCAGGCCGTCAGACACTTCCTTGAAGGCGGTTTGAATGGCCTTCTCGTAGTTGGCGACGCTGATGTCTTTCTCTATTTTCGAATAGTCCAGACTGGCCCGCAGGTTGCCGGCGTTAAAGATCGGCAGGCTGATACTGGGGGTGAATAGCCAACTGCCGGAGCCGCCCTTGAACAGGCCGGACAGCTCGCTGCTGGACGTTCCCGCGTCGGCTGTCAGGGTAATACTCGGGAAAAACGCTGCGCGAGCTGAGCCGATGTCTGCGTTGGCAGCCTTCAGCGTATGTTCGGCCTCGATAATGTCTGGACGACGGGTCAGCAGATCCGACGGCAAACCAACCGGTACGGTGGCCAGCAGGTCAGTCCCCAAGGGCTTGGCTAGCGGAAGATTGTCGGGCAAGCCTGCGCCCAGCAGTGACACCAGATCATTCTGATCCTGGGCGACCTGTCGCTGGTAGGTCGCCAGACTCACGCGAGCGCTATCTACCGATGTGCGAGCCTGTGCCAGATCCAGTGCGGAAGACACCCCCACTTTGCTGCTGCGCGTGGTGAGGTCCAAGCTTTGCTCATAGGCGTCAAGGGTGTCTTGGGTCAGCGCCAGCAGTGCTTGATCCGCCTGCCAGGTGAAGTACGCATTGGCAACGCTTGCCACCAGGCTGATTTGAGTCGAGCGACGGGCCTCTTCGCTGGAGAGGTAGGTTTCCAGCGCCTCTTCACTGAGGCTGCGCACGCGGCCGAACAAATCCAGTTCATAAGAACTGATGCCCAGTGTCGCCGAATACTGGCCTGACGTGGTTGTATGCCCTGTCTGCGAAAGATCGGCCGGTGTTCGCTGGCGGGTCCCACTGGCATCGGCGGAAATCGATGGCAGCAGGTCGGCACGCTGGATCCGGTATTTGGCGCGGTACGCTTCGATATTGAGTGCAGCGACTCTGAGGTCTCGATTGTTTTCCAGGGATAGCTGAATCAGTTGCTGAAGCCCAGGCTCCTTGAAAAACTGGCGCCAGCCCAGCTCAGCGGCAGAAGTGTCCGCCACCACGGCTGGCGAATACGACTGCCCCTTCGGGTACTGGGTATTCGTAGGTATTGCGGGCCGTTGATAGTCAGGGATCAGTGAGCAGCCGCCCAGCACAAACGCGGTTACTGCAAGAGACAACAGAGATTTCTTCATTGCGCAGCCCTATCAAATAAATGGCGTTTGAATGGCCCTCGCCAACGCGGCTGGGACGGATACGGAGGACTTAACCCCCCTCAAGCAATCGTTTCGGTTTCTGTTTTTCCATCCCCCCGGCCGTAACCACCTAGGAAAACGTCAACGGCACGCTGAACAGCTCCTTTGAGCTCGGCGCGGGACAACTCGGACCTGATCCCCATCAGGCAAGGAAATACGGTCTCCGACTCGAAGAGCGCGATGAGGTGTCGAGCGGCCACGCAGGGGTCAGCTTGACGCAACGTACCAGCGAGCATCCGCGCCCGGAAAAACTCAGCCAGGGCATTCATGGCGATCTGTGGCCCGGTTTCATAGAAGAGCTTGCCGATGTCACTGCGACCTGACTCGCTGATCACTGTGCGCATGGCTTTGATCGCCGGTTCACTCGCGACAATCGCCAATGCCGTCTCCCCGAAACGTCGAAGTACGCTGCCCAGTTCCTGATCCGTGCTTGCCAGCAATATTTCCAGGGTTGGAAGAATCTGGTCTTTGGCAGCCTGATGACTCACCGCAACGAACAACTCCTCCTTGGAGGAAAAATAGCGATAGAGCGTCGACTTGGAACCGCCCACTCGCGTGGCAATGCCTGCCATGGAAGCCCCTTCAAACCCTTGCTCATGAAAAATGTCTGCAGCCGCCTGAAGAATTGCGTCCCGCTTACTGTCCGTGAGTACCCGCACAAGAAATCTCCTATTTCGATACCGATGTGTACCATTATTACTTGACCAAATGCTTCTGTCAAAATAGATTACCGTACAGTTTGGTATCGTTAATAATGTCTTTGTCCTTGGAGCACGCTATGTGCCTTGCATACCCGAAGCGCCTCATGTCAGTGGTGGTCATCGCGTCAATCAGTGTCTTGGCGGCCTGTGGCAAACCACCAGGCGGCGCACCACCGGCCGCAGGTACGCCTGAAGTCGGTACGCTCTCTGTGCAGCCACAACGCGTGGTGTTTACCACCGAGCTTCCTGGACGGACGGTGCCGTTTCTGATCGCAGAGGTGAGGCCTCAGGTCAACGGAATCGTGCTCAAGCGCAGCTTCACCGAGGGCAGCGACGTCAAGGCGGGCCAGGTGCTCTACTCGATTGACCCAGCGACCTACAAAGCCACCTATGAAAACAATGTCGCGGCATTGGCCAAGGCCCAGGCAACCCTCATCTCCACACGACTCAAGCGTGATCGCTACAAGGAGCTGTCCGCCGTCAATGCCATAAGTCGACAGGATTACGACGACGCGGTGGCTTCCGTGGGCGAAGGCGAGGCGGATGTTTCATCGGCCAGGGCCAATGTTGAAAGCAGTCGCATCAATCTGGCCTACACCCGCGTCGATGCCCCTATCTCAGGACGCATCGGCAAATCCAGTATCACGCCAGGCGCATTGGTCACGGCCAGTCAGAGCACGGCCATGGCCACCATCCAGCAGCTTGATCCCATCTACGTGGACGTCACGCAGCCTAGCGTCGCACTACTGCGTCTCAAGAAAGCAATGGCCCAAGGCGATCTGGAAAAAAGCGGTGCGAGCGCGGCCAAAGTCAGGCTGCGACTCGAAGACGGCAGCTTTTATCCCCTGGAAGGCTCGCTTGAATTTTCGGATGTGACGGTGGATCAAGACACCGGGGCCATCACCCTTCGCGCGATCTTTCCCAATCCCAACGCCACCCTGCTTCCGGGGATGTATGTCCGCGCCGTCCTTGAAGAGGGTGTCAAGGATCAAGGCCTGCTGGTTCCCCAGCAAGCGGTATCGAGGGACAGCACAGGCAAACCGCAGGCTTACGTGGTGGGCAAGGACGACAAACTCGAGCGACGAGATCTGGAAACCGACCGGGCTATCGGCGATCAGTGGCTGATTCGCAGTGGGCTGAATGCCGGTGATCAATTGGTCATTGATGGGCTGCAGCGCGCGGCCCCTGGTGTGACGGTCAAGACCGTACCGTGGCAGGCGCCGTCCGTGACACAGGCAACTGCACCTTCCGACCTTCATTGAGCAGCGGGTAAATACCATGGCACGTTTTTTTATTGATCGCCCGATTTTTGCCTGGGTGCTGGCCATCATCGTCATGCTAGTCGGTGTGTTGTCGATCCTGACGCTGCCCATTGCGCAATACCCGACTATTGCACCGCCCGCCATCGCCATTACCGCGACCTACCCAGGTGCGTCGGCAAAAATCCTGGAGGATACGGTCACTCAAGTCATCGAACAGAAAATGAAGGGCCTGGATCGCCTGAGCTACATCGCGTCAACAAGCGAATCCAATGGCACCGTCACGATTACGCTGACCTTTGAAAACGGCACGGATCCTGACACCGCGCAGGTACAGGTGCAGAACAAGCTCGCACTGGCGACTCCCCTACTCCCCACGCAGGTTCAGCAACAGGGCGTGCAGGTCGTCAAATCGTCCACCAACTTTCTGAATATCCTGGCCTTCACTTCCGAAGATGGCCGAATGAATGGTGCCGATCTCTCGAACTATGTCTCGGCCAACATCCAGGACGCGATCGGAAGGGTCGATGGGGTTGGCGATACCACGTTATTCGGTGCGCAATATGCCATGCGGATATGGCTCGATCCCGACAAGCTGGAAAACTTCAGCCTGACGCCGCTGGATGTAAAGGACGCGATCCAAGCGCAGAACGTGCAAGTGTCATCCGGGCAACTCGGCGCGCTGCCGGCGTCCGGCAACCAGCAACTCAATGCGACCATTACCTCTCAGACTCAACTTCGCAGTGCCGCCGAGTTTGAGGACATCTTACTGCGCACACAGACCGACGGCGCCCAGGTGCGCTTGCGTGACGTCGCACGGATCGAACTGGGCAGCGAAAGCTACAGTAACGCCAGTCGGTTCAATGGCAAACCGGCTGCCGGTCTGGCCATCAAACTCGCTCCGGGCGCCAACGCACTCGATACGGTCAAGGCCATCGACGCGCGGATTGATGAGTTCAAACCCTTTTTCCCGGAGGGTGTTCAGGTACAGAAGCCGTATGACACGACCCCTTTCGTGCGCATTTCCATAGAAGAAGTCGTGCGCACGTTGGTCGAAGCGATCGTGCTGGTATTTCTGGTGATGTACCTGTTTTTGCAAAATTTTCGCGCAACCCTCATTCCCACGATTGCCGTTCCGGTGGTGTTGCTCGGCACGTTCGGGGTACTTGCGGTATTCGGCTTCAGCATCAACACCCTGACGATGTTTGCGATGGTGTTGGCGATCGGGCTGTTGGTCGACGATGCCATCGTGGTGGTGGAGAACGTCGAGCGGGTCATGAGCGAAGAAGGCCTGTCGCCCAAGGAGGCAACCCGCAAATCCATGGGGCAGATCACCGGGGCGCTGGTCGGCGTCGCACTGGTGCTGGCCGCGGTGTTCATCCCTATGGCGTTCTTCGGCGGCTCGACGGGGGTAATTTATCGCCAGTTCTCCATCACGATTGTGTCGGCGATGGTGTTGTCCATTCTCGTCGCAATGATTCTGACACCCGCACTCTGTGCCACGCTGCTCAAACCGATCGATCGTGGACATGAGCTGACCCAGCGCGGTTTCTTCGGCTGGTTCAACCGGACGTTCGAACGCGGCAGCCGCCACTATCAGGGTGGCGTGAACCATATGTTGAGCAGGCCCAAACGCTATATGTTCATCTACGCCGCGCTCCTGATCTTGGTTGTCGGCGCCTTCCTCAAAATCCCGGTGGGTTTTCTGCCCGACGAGGATCAAGGCACGCTCTTTGCGCTGATACAGCTTCCACCCGGCGCGACTGCAGCCCGCACCAATGACGCGCTCAAACAAGTCGAGCAGCATTTTCTCGTGGATGAGAAAGAGGCGGTTGCGGGCATTTTCACCGTCTCCGGATTCAGTTTCGCAGGCAATGGCCAAAACACTGGCCTGGCATTCATCAAGCTGCGGCCATGGGACGAGCGCCGTGACGAATCCCTTAGCGTCAACAGCGTGACGGCCAGGGCATGGGCTTACTTCGCCAAGATCCGGGATGCGCAGATCATCCCGTTCGCCCCACCCGCGGTATCGGAACTGGGCAACGCAACGGGTTTTGACCTCATGCTTCAGGATCGCGCAAACCTTGGCCATGAAGCCTTGATGAAAGCCCGTAACCAACTGCTTGAGATTCTCAGCAAAGACCCGCGATTGGTCGCCGTTCGGGCCAACGGGCAAGAGGACGCGCCTGAGTTTCGTCTGGATATCGATCACCACAAGGCGGGCACGCTCGGGCTTTCGATGTCCGATATCAACGATACCTTTTCAACCGCATGGGGGAGCACTTACGTAAACGACTTTCTTGATCAGGGCCGGGTCAAAAAAGTCATGCTCCAAGGGGATGCTCAGTTCCGCATGTTGCCTAAGGACATCGGGCGCTGGTATGTCCGCAACAGCGCAGGAACCATGGTGCCGTTCACCGCGTTTGCCACGGCGCACTGGGCGTCAGGATCGCCCAAACTTGAGCGCTACAACGGTTCGCCGTCAGTGGAGATACTTGGCATGGCGATGCCGGGGAAAGCCTCAAGCGGCGAGGCGCTGGCGATTGTTGAAGACGCCATGGCCCAACTGCCAGCAGGCTTTGGCTACGAGTGGACAGGTTTGTCGCTGCAGGAAAAAGCCTCAACGGGCCGCACCGGGCTGCTCTACGGCTTGTCGATCCTGATTGTGTTCCTTTGTCTGGCAGCGTTGTACGAGAGTTGGGCGATACCGATGTCGGTGATTCTGGTCGTCCCCTTAGGCGTACTCGGCGCACTGGTCGGTGCCATCCTGACGTGGAAGATGAACGACGTGTATTTCCAGGTCGGTTTACTGACCACCATCGGGCTCGCATCGAAAAACGCCATTCTCATCGTCGAGTTCGCCAAGGAGATTCACGAGCAAGGCAAGGGGCTCATTGAGGCAGCGCTTGAAGCGGTCAGGATGCGTTTACGCCCCATTCTGATGACGTCGCTTGCCTTCATTCTGGGCGTACTGCCCATGGTCCTCGGCAGCGGCGCTGGCGCTGGCGCACAGCACGCACTGGGAACGGCGGTGATTGGCGGCATGCTCTCAGGGACATTGCTTGCGATTTTCTTCGTGCCGGTGTTCTTTGTCGTCGTCTACAAATTGTTCAAAATTGATTCTTCGTCATGATGTTGTTCAGCGCGCGGGCTGACTTACGCCGGTGTCCACGCGCCAATCAAAAAGCCAGCCGCCGTTGCCCAAAACGGGTTATTGATCCTCTCCAAGCAGGCCGAGCCGATAGGCCCACTGGGTCATATCGGCAGCGTTGTGTGCGTCCAGTTTCTTCATCAGGTTGAGCCGATGGGTCTCTACGGTTTTGAGGCCTATACACAAGATCTCGGCAACGTCTCGATTACGCGCGCCTTCGGCGACCAGCTTCAAGACCTGGCGTTCTCGTCCGGTCAGGCTGACACCGCTGGCCGCGTGCCCGGCGCCGCGTAGCGCCATGACTTGAGCGGCATCGAGACCGGAATCGATATAGATTCGCCCCGCGCGCACCTGGGCGATGGCCTGGAGCAGGTCTTCGCGCCGGCTGCGCTTGAGCACATAGCCGACCGCGCCGGCCTCCAGCGCCAGCGCGGCGTTATGTTCGGAGACTGTGGAAGTCAGGGCGATGATCAGGATGGCCGGCCAGCGCCTGGCGATCAGGGTCAGGGCCGAGACGCCATCGAGCAACGGCATATTCAGGTCCATCAACACCAGATCGGGTTGCAAGGCGCGGCACATGGCAACGGCTTGCTGACCATCTTCGGCCTCGCCAGCCACGCTCAGCTCAGGCACACCGGCCAGCAGCGCACACAACCCTTCACGAATCATTGCGTGATCATCCACCAGCAGTAAACGGCACTCAGACATCGTCAGGCTTTCCAGTTTTTTCAGAGGGCCCGGGCTGACGCGCAGCCAGGGTCAGACCATGCATTTCCAGTTGCAACAGCGCAGCGACCATCGTGGCGATATCCGCGTCAGCAGCGGCCTGTTCCATCAACGCCGCCGACGCCTCCAACGCCGCTTCACCGAATTGCCCGGCGCTCCCCTTGAGGCTATGGGCGATACGCGCCGCCTCGGCATGATCGACCTGCGCGACCGCCTCCTTGAGCCGAGCCAGCAAGGCCTGACAGTCCGCCATGAATAAACGCTGCAGACGCGGGGCCCGGAGTGGGTCCTGCTCCTGGAGTGGCATCAGGGTCGGCACGGGCCTCGCCAGGCTCGGTGCCGAGGGCTCTGCGCTGCGCAACTCCATCCCGCGTGCCTGCTGTCGCGCAATCACATGCGTGATCGCATCGAACAGCTGCATCGGTAACACGGGCTTGGCGAGATAGTCGTTGGCGCCGGCTTCGATGAAACGCTCGCGGTCACCGCTCATGGCGTTGGCGGTCAAGGCAATCACGTAAACATCCTCATCCAGCACTGAGCACTGCCCCGAACGCAATTGACGAACAGCCTCCATGCCATCCATTCGCGGCATTTGCCCGTCCATCAAGACCGCATCGAAAACCTTCCGGCCGAGTATTTCCAGTGCCTCGACACCGTCGCGGGCATGAACGACGCGATGGCCGAAACGCTCCAGGAACAACTGAGTAATCTCGCGATTGGTGGCGATGTCATCGACCACCAGCACATCCAGGCCGAAGTCATGCCGTTCCAGACTGCGCAACGGCGATGCTGTTTCGCAGAGCGTCGGCGTTGCGCCGCTCTGCACCTCGCACAAGGTCCGATAGAAATGCTGACGACGCAGCGGCCTGACAACGCACGCGGCCAGGCCATGGGCGCGCAGTTCATCGGCCGACGGCAGTGATTCCACCAGCGAGGCCATCAGCACGATGCGCGCGGTTGCCAACGCCGGGGCTGCACGGCACAGGTCGGCGAACTCGACGCCATCGACCATCGGCAGGCGCCAGTTGACCAATACCAAGTCGAACCTGACCCCCAACTGCGCCTGCTCGTGCATCAGGCTCAATGCTTCTTCGGCGGACGCTGCGCCCTGGCACAGCATCTGCCACTGGCCGAGCATCTCCATCAATGCCCCACGCTCATCGGCGTGTTCATCTACCACCAGGGTTCGCAGCCCCCACAACCTTGGGGCGTCGGCCGCACGCGCCGGGCATTGCGGCAAGGGCAAGGTCAGCGCGAAGGTCGACCCCACACCCGGTTGGCTGTGCAACTCGATACCGCCGCCCATCATCCCGGCCAGGCGTTGGCTGATGGACAAGCCCAACCCGGTACCGCCGTAGTTTCGGGTGGTGGAGGCATCAGCCTGCAAAAACGCCTCAAACACCGAGCGCTGTGCGGACGGCGCGATGCCGATGCCGGTATCGATCACCTGAAATCCGAGCTGGTCGCCCTCCCCCCGCCAGACCAGTAAACGAATCGAGCCGCTGGCGGTGAACTTGACAGCGTTACTCAGGAGATTGAGCAGAATCTGCCGCAATCGCCACGGATCACCGATCACTTGCCCCGGGACATTGGTGGCAATATGACAGATCATGCGCAGGCCCTTTTCCGCCGCGCGCGGTGCCAACAGTTCGGTGACGTCTTCCAGCACTTCGGTCAGATCGAACTCGACCTGCTCGATATTCAGGTTACCCGACTCGATTTTGGAGAAGTCCAGGATGTCGCTGATCAGCGCCAGCAGGGCTTCGGAGTTCTCACGGATGGCCGTGACAAAATGTTGCTGTTGAGCCGTGAGCGGCGTATCCGCCAGCAAGTGATTCATACCGATGACGGCGTTCATCGGGGTACGGATTTCGTGACTCATGTTGGCCAGGAACTGCCCCTTGAGTTGGTTGGCCTGGTTGGCCATATCCCGGGCGCCCTGCAGTTCCTGAGTGCGGACCTCCACCAGGTGCTCTAGCCCGGCCTGCTCGGCCTGCAATGCATCGAGCAAGCGGTTGTACGCCCTGGCGAAGCGTCCCAACTCATCGGCGCGCGCCTCTGGCAAACGACGCGACAGGTCGTCGCCGCGAGCGGTCTCTTCGATTTCCCGCGCAAACCGGGCCAGCGGCTGCGCCAACTGGCGATGCAAGACCCAGAGTAAACCAAGAGCCAAAAGGATGAAGCCGACAATCGCAAAAGGTACCTCGGCTAGAATCAGGCCCAACGCGCCAGCGCGCAGTTGCGCTTGCGGATAAAGCGTCAACAGATACCAATCCGGTTGCTGCAGGTGAGCGACGATCATCGGCGTGTCGGCGTCGAAGCGACCGATCTGTGGGAAGCCGGCGGCGGCCGGCAAATCCGCGATCAGTTGCTTAAGCCTGTCGCGGGAAACCGCCTCCAGCGTATTGCCGGAAAGATCGGCAATACGCTGACCTTGCGCATCCAGCAACAGGGTGGGATAGCCATTGAGCAACTGCCCGATACGGGCCAACCGCTCATCCAGCTTCAATTCATAGCCCGTCATGAACAAGGGTTTGCCCGATACATCCCGGGCGACCACCGCAACGCTGATCAACTGGCGGCCCAGCGACGGCTCGTAATAAGGCCCGTCCCAGACAACCTGAGGCCCATCTGTCGGCAGTCCGTCGAACAGCGCGCGCAAATGAGTTGCCCGGGCCTGGGCGAAACCCGACGGAATATCGACTTGCGTGGAAAAAGCCGCCCCAGCGTCGGGAAAATAGAAAAACGTATCGACCGTCATCGCCTGGCCGGCCGTACCGAATGCTTCGGCAGCGGAAGCGGCGCGGGCCAATCGATCAGTGGCCGCGGCGTTGTCCGCAACGCCCTGCCCGGGCGGATTGAGCACCCAATGCAGGGTGCTGCGCTGGAAAATGTTGCCGCCAAACTCGTTTGCCGCGCCGCTGTTCCAGCGCGTCATCAGTCGTCTGGCGCCCTCCTCCGCGTCGCGAAAATCGTCATTGTCCACACTGGAGAGCAAGGCAAGGCGCTGGCCGAGATCGTCCAGCGCCTTGCCTTGCAGTTGTTCATACGTGCGCCACGCGCTAAGCCCGGCGGCCACGCACCAACTCAACGCCAGAACCAGCGCCAGCACACAGGTAATGCGCAGCGCCAATGAAGCACGCCAGCCCTTCATCACAGGTCGACCTTACTGGCGGCGGCACTGTCGAGTGTCGCGCTCACGCCCATTTTGCGCAAAATGTCGCGAATCGTCCGTTGTGCCGCCGCGTCGTCACGCAGCGCCACCACCAGCAACCGCGTCACCTTGTCACCCGTTATCCCCTGCGCGGCTTCGCGCCGACTGGTCAAGCCCAGGGTATGCAACTGCGCCTCAAGGTTCTTCAAGCGCGTCTCGTTGCCATAGGTACCCAGATCCAGCCGTAGTCCTTCACCTGCCGACAGCCCCGTTGCCACGGGCCGGGGCGTCCAGCACCAGGCAATCTGGGTCGGCGGTTGAATACTCGCGACCCCCTGCTCGGTGGGCGAACCGAGGGCGGCCAGACGGACATTCGTCGCGGCCGCCTGGGCATCCATCGCCGTCAACTGCTCGGCGATGCCATTCAACTGTGCATCGAGGATGGTGGCCTGGCGCTGCAATTGGTCGGCCTGGTTGTACTTGTCCATCAATACCTGTTCGCCTTCCTGGCGGTAGGTCAGTTGAATGCCGATAAGGTTCTCACTGCCCATCAAGTTACGCTGGCTCGGAAAATCATCGGCGCTGAAGGTGTGTTGCCCACCGTTGAACAGCCGCAGGAAGTCCACAAACGCCCGATCCCCGGTCCAGTGCCGGGTCAGCTTGAAGTTGGCGAAGCTGATCTCCAGGGTGACATCGGCACAGGCACCCGGTGCCCAGACGAAGCTGGCGCTGGTGGGAAAGTTGAAGTTATCCAGCACCGTCGAACGGCCACTGCATTGCAGCGTCAGGCGCGTCTGCTGGGGCAGCGACCGGGCGCCGAGGTTGACCTGCGACGGCGCGGCGGACAATACACCTTCAGCG
>NZ_JAKNRV010000329.1:0-5750 GCF_023072625.1 Pseudomonas emilianonis | reverse complement strand
GCAGGAGCGCCAGGCCATCGAACACGGCCTGCTCGACGGCCAGTTCGACATGGCCGTGGTGCTCACCGCCAACCTCACTCACGCGGATATCGTGTCGGAAATCCTCTTCAACTCCGAACGCCGCCTGAGCCAATCAACGGTGTAGCCCTCACGTACCAGCGCCTGGTGAATACCTTCACCCAATGCCTCGTCATCCTCGATCAGTAATAGGCGCACGCGGACTCCTGTCAGTTGAGTTTTTTGTTGATGTCGGCCAGCAAACTTTCGATTTCTTTGCGCCGTCCGGCATCGGCGGTTTCCCGGCCAGGTCGTGGGGCGGCCAGCAGCGCTTTTTGCAGGGCATCACGGGCTTCGCCGTAGCGTTTTTGCCGGTACAGGTGATCACCCCAGAAGTACAGACTATCTATGCCCGTCGGGTTCAGTTGCAAGGCTTGTTTGAGTAACGGTTCAGCCTTGTCGGCATCCCCAAAGCCGATCGGCCAGCCGGGCACCCGATCATACAGTGCGGCCAGGCTGGTATAGGCAGAGCCTTGCAGGGCCTTGGGGTCGAGGGCGAGGGCTTTTTCCAGGTCGACCTTGGCCGCCTTGACCTTGCTCAACGCGCCAAGCCCGCCCTGGGCACCGGCCCAGCTGCTGCTGACAATCCCGGACCAAATCCAGGCCTCGGCCGCCTGAGGACGCGCCTGGGTGAAGGCCGTCGCCTGGGAGGCGAGCTGCTCAAAGGCTTGGGTGCGCTGTTCCTCGGGCAGGCTGTATTGAATGTGCGCCCAGCGCGTCTGGATATCGGTCAGCCGTTGCTGGTCGGCGGCGTCCAGCGCCCAGGTGAGCGGGCTCAGGGCGGTGAGCAGCAGCGCGGCGAAGAGGCGTTTCATGGGTTCAGATCCTTTTTAACGGGTTTATCGCTCAGGCGGCGTACCAGTGGCAGTTGTTTACGCAAACCACGGTCGACCAGATTCGGCAGCAGGCTGTTGAGGCGCACAAAGAAGCGCTCCGGCCAGCCCAGGTAAAGATCGCGGCGGTCGTTGGCAATCGCTTTGATCACGGCGGCAGCCACGCTGTGCGGTTCGTCGACGTTGGACTTGAGCGCATCGTTCAAGGCCTGCGCCGCCGGGCTGTTCATGCGGGTTTGGGTGGCGCGCGGCGCGACGTACAGCACGCCGACACGGGTGTCGGCCAGTTCCCGGCGCAAGGCTTCGGAAAACCCGCGCAAGGCGAACTTGGTGGCGCAGTAGGTGGCATAACCGGGGTAACCGATCGAACCGTAAGTTGAGCCGACATTCACCACCATCGCGCTCGCGGCTTGCTTGAGCATGGGCAGCAGCAGCTTGGTCAGGCAGATCGGCGCGGTGATGTTCAACGCGAGCATGCCGTTGATTTCGTTTTCGTCCAGCTGTTCCAGCATGGCGAAGTGGTTGACGCCGGCAGCGTTGATCAGAAGGTTGACGCCGCCGATGGCTTGCGCGGCGGCCAGCACTTTGCGTCGGTCGTTGAGGAAGGTCAGGTCGGCACCCACCCAGCACAGTTGCTCCGGGTACTGGGCCAACAAGGCTTCCAGCGGTGCGCGATGACGCGCCACGGCCAGGACGTGCGCGCCACTGGCGCACAGCGCGGTGGCGATCGCCAGGCCAATGCCACCGCTGGCGCCGGTCAGCACCACACGGGCGTCAGACAGTTGCATGGGGGGCCTCCCCGATACGCGGCAGGTTGCGGAACATGTCGGTGTAGAGGGCGTACACCACCTTGGATGCGTGGATCACGGCGGCCTGGTCGGCGGGGTCGTCCAGGCTGTTCATCAAGCGGCGATACGTCTCCATGTGCCCAATGTCCAGGGAACCGTGGGAACTCAGGTAGCTGAATGCCGTCTCTGGCAGTTGCAGGCGGTCACGGATACTGCCGGCCGCGTGGGTGGCCAGGGCGATGCTGGTGCCTTCCAGCACATTGACCATGCCAAACAGGCCGACGGGGTTGTCACGGGCGATCAGGTCATAGAGGTAGCTGACCATCAACTCGATAGGCAAGCCAGGGCGGCCGTCACGGACCGCGTCTCGGTCGCCACCACAGGCAGCGATGTCATCGAGCACCCATTGCTCGTGGCCATATTCTTCCTCGATGTACTCGCAGACCGCCTTGCGCAGCCACTCCAGGCGCGAGGGCAGGCGCGCACCGCAAGCCATCATCAATGGCACGGTGTGCCGCACGTGGTAGTAAGCCTGGGCCAGGAATTCACGGTAGCTTTCCAGGCTGACCTTGCCTTCCAGTGCATCACGGATGATCGGCAGGCTGAACAGTGCCTGGCGTTCCTGTTGGGTAGCGTCTTGCAGGGTGTCGAAAAAGTTCACGATGAGGTTTCCTCGTTGAGTGCAGGGGCAAGTCGGGATTGATAGCGCGCGACGATGGCGTCACGCCGTGGCCGGCCATTGGCGGTGAGCAAGCGATTGGCGGCGGTAAACGGTTCTTCCAGGCGCGTCCAGCGATGCACCTGCGCGTAGTCGGGCAGGCTGCTGTTGGCCAGGGCCACGGCGGCGGCCAGTTGGGCGTCGGTGCAGTCAGCGCGATGCGGCCATAGCAGCGCGTGGTTCTCCGGCAGGGCTTCGCCGTAGACGAAGGCCTGGGCGATGGCGCCGCCCTGGGTCAGCTCGGCCTCAACCCAGTCCGGGTTGACGTTGCGCCCGTAACTGGTGACGAACTGATGTTTCTTGCGGCCTTTGAGGTAGAGAAAACCGTCGTCATCGAACGCGCCCAGGTCGCCGCTGGGCCACCACTGTTCGGGCTGTTCGGTCTGCCCCAGGTAACCGAGCAAGGTCGAGCCCTTGATCAGCACTTCGCCGTCCTCGGCGAGGCGGATCTCCACATGGGGCAGCGGTTGGCCGACACTGCCTGGCCGTTGCGCACCGGGCCGATTGAGGCACACCACCGAGGCGCATTCAGAGAGCCCGTAACCTTCGAACACCGGCACGCCCAGTTGCTGCGCCCGTAGTAGCAAGGCCTTGGAGACCCGTGCACCGCCCACGGCAGCAAAGCGCAAACCTTGCGGGTTGAACGCCTTCTGCTCGGCGGCGATGACCAGCATCAACAGCAACTGCGGGACCAGGATCAGGCTGTGGGGCTGGCGCACCGCCAGACAACCGAGCAGTTGCGCGGCATCCACTGCACTGGCGCCCTGGATGCCCAGGCTCTTCTGGCTGGGCAAGCTCAAGGTGGCGCCGGCATACAGCGCGGCGTAGCACCCCAGGTTCTCGAGCAGGATGGCAAGTGGCAATAACGCCAGGTGATGACGCGGGTCGCTGGTGTGGCTGGCCTGGTGTAATTCGCGGGCCACCCGCAGCACGCTGTCGGCGCTCAGGCACACGCCTTTGGGCGTGCCGGTGGTGCCCGAGGTAAAGGTCACTTTGGCCGTGCCCAGGGGCATCGAAGGGCGGCCTTCGAACGCGCGGCACCAGAAGTCGCCGGTTTTGCGGTAACCGCCGGCGTGCAATTCGGCTTCCAGGTACGGTTCGGCGATCACGCGCTCGGCGTGGCTCTGTTCCAGGCAGTGGGCGCGCTGGGCAGGGCTGAAGAACGGCGGCAGGGTCAGGCAGGTCAAGCCTTCGAACAGGATCGCCAGGTCCCACAGCATGGCCTCGACGCCATTGTCCAGGGCCAGCGCCACCACCTTCACGCCTTCAGCGCGCAGGCGTTCCTGCCGATAGGTCACCTCGGCGAACAGCGCGGTGTAATCCATCTTCAGGGTGTCTCCCCACAGGGCGACGGTGCCGTCATTGCGCTCGGCATAGCCGCGAAGAACAGCGTGGAAACGGCGGGTTTCAGGCGACATGGCTGGCGTCCTCAATCGTGGTAGGCAACCCCAGGCGCGAGAACAGGCCCATGTTGCGCAAATGGATGAAGCCGGCGCGGATATTGCCGACATGCACCCAGGGTTGGCTTTCGTAATAACTGCCCCAGTGATGGCGTTCATCGCCCAGGCGCTGCGGGTCGGCGGCGCACAGGGTGACGGGCTTCAAACCGAGACGATGGAAACTATTGACCAGGCCGATATTGCCGGTGAACGCCACCCACTCCAGGCCGGCCATGGCCAGCAGCCAGGTGATGGCGATGATGCTCAGGCGCGCACTGCCGGTGTCGCTGGCGGCCAGGTTGCCGACTTCGGCGATCGCCCGGCGGTCTACCGGTTGCGCGGCGGCCGCGCTGATCAGCGGTTCGATCGGATGGTCCAGGTAACGCTCCAGGAACAGCGGCTCGTCGCTTGCCAGGCGCACACCGGCGACGGCACACAGTTCACCGTTGGCCTGACTGACGCCAAACAGCTGCGGCATGAAATGACGGATATCGGCGCCGTGGGCAATGCGAAAGCGCTGTTGGATGAAGGCCTCGAAGGCAGCACGCTGAGGGTCTTGGGGCAGGGCGCGGGCAAGGGACAGCGGCGCACTGTCGGCTTGGCCGAATAACAGGGGCAAGGGAATGTTCCAATCGATACCGGGCATTGGCGTTATGCCTCCCAAGTGAAGTTGGGAGGAGTATCGAGGGCATTTCTTAACGAAGTCTGAAGGTGGTGAAAATGATCGTTTCAGCCATCTTCAGATTGTCTTAAGGCTACGCGGGCAGGGTGACGGCGACTCTTCAAGGCCGGGTCCGGCCACCGCCCCTTGCACAAGGCACCTTATCTATGACCGAAAACCTGATGACACCGCGCTATGCAAGGCTGTCGATGATTCTGCACTGGCTGATGCTGGCATTGTTTGTCGGCGTATACGGTTGCATTGAAATCAAAGGCCTGTTGCCTCGTGGGCACGCACTCAAGGGGCTGTTCCTCGGCGCCCACGCGCTGTTCGGTATCGGGATTTTCCTGCTGGTGTGGCTGCGCCTGCTGGGGCGCTTGATGCCGCGTCCACCGATCGTGCCGCGCCCGCCGGCCTGGCAGACGGGTGCGTCGCACCTGATGCACCTGGCGCTGTACGGCCTGATGATCGTCACGCCGCTGCTGGCCTGGCTGATGCTCAACGCCGCGGGCAAGCCGATACCGTATTTCGAGTTTTCCTTGCCGACCCTGGTCGCGGCGGACCCGGACCTGGCCAGGCAGTTCAAGCACTGGCATGAATGGTTGGGCAGCGCCGGGTATTGGCTGATTGGCCTGCACGCCGCCGCCGGGTTGTTCCACCACTATTGGGTGCGGGACAACACCTTGGTGCGCATGCTGCCTAAACGCTACGAACGCTGAAACCACGGAAAATTCGCCTGATGAAACGTTTCATCAGGCGACAAACGGGCTGCGCAAGCGCTTGCGTAAGTAAATGTATCTGATTAGAGTCGATGGCAATCGGCTCTGATCCAAGGAGCGCGAATACAACAATAATAAAATCAGGAGCTCATTCATGAGCCTCGAACCCTTGCTTGAGATGCAGGGCATCAGCAAAACCTTCAACGGTTTGCGCGTGCTCAAGAATGTCGGCCTGAAAGTCTACCCCGGCGAAATCCACGCCTTGATGGGGGAGAACGGCGCCGGCAAATCCACCCTGATGAAAATCCTCTCCGGCGCTTACCAGGCCGACCCGGGCGGCACCATCCGCATTGCCGGCCAGCCTGTCGCAACGTTCGATCCCGCCACCGCCAAAGCCCTCGGCATCGCCGTGATTTACCAGGAACTGAGCCTGTGCCCGAACCTGAGCGTGGCCGAGAACATCTACCTGGGCCGTGAACTGCGCCGTGGCTGGACCATCGACCGCCAGGGCATGCTGGCCGGTTGCGTGGAGGTG
>NZ_JAKNRV010000328.1:0-5759 GCF_023072625.1 Pseudomonas emilianonis | reverse complement strand
CAGCGTCGGTCAGGCAGAAGCGCGCGCGCTCGGCCTTGTCCACATCAACGGTTTTCACCGAGCGACCGGCCTTGGCCTCGTCGCCGTAGATCATCTTGATGGCCTTGCTGCCCAGGTTACGGCGCAGATGATCACCCTGGAAATGGGCAAACCCATCGCTCAGGCCCGCGCCGAAATCGAGAAATGCGCGCAACTCAGCGAGTGGTACGCCGCCCACGGCCCCGCCATGCTCGCCCCGGAACCGACGCTGGTGGACAACGGCACCGCGCATATCGAATACCGCCCGCTGGGGCCAATCCTCGCCGTGATGCCATGGAACTTCCCGGTGTGGCAAGTCCTGCGCGGCGCCGTGCCGACGCTGCTCGCCGGCAACACCTACTTACTCAAACACGCGCCGAACGTGATGGGCAGCGCCTACCTGATGAAAGCGGCGTTCCACAAAGCCGGCTTTGCGCAAGGCCTGTTCGAAGTGCTCAACGTGACCCAGGACGGTGTGTCCAAAGCCATCGCCGACCCACGCATCGCCGCCGTCACTCTCACCGGCAGCGTGCGCGCCGGCATGGCTATCGGCTCCCAGGCCGGTGCCGCGCTGAAGAAATGCGTGCTCGAACTGGGCGGCTGCGACCCGTTCATCGTGCTCAACGACGCCGACCTCGACGCCGCCGTCCAGGCTGCCGTGATCGGCCGTTTCCAGAACAGCGGTCAAGTCTGCGCTGCCGCCAAGCGTCTGATCATCGAAGCCGGCGTGGTGGACGCGTTCACCGCCAAGTTCGTCGAAGCCTGCCGCCAACTGGTGATGGGCGACCCGACCTCGACCAGCACCTACCTCGGCCCGATGGCCCGCTTCGACCTGCGCGACGAACTGCACGGCCAGGTCCAGGCCACCCTGGCAGAAGGCGCGACCCTGCTGCTGGGCGGCAACAAAGTGCCCGGCGCCGGCAACTACTACGCGCCGACCGTACTGGCCGATGTCACCGACCAGATGACCTCGTTCAAACAGGAGCTGTTCGGCCCCGTCGCCTCCATCATCAGCGCCCGCGACGCTGACCACGCCGTGGCCCTGGCCAACGACAGCGAGTTTGGCCTGACCGCGAGCATCTTCACCCGCGACTCGGCGAAAGCGCGCGATATCGCCGACCAGTTGGAAACCGGCGGGATCTTCGTCAACGCCTTCAGCGTGTCCGACCCTCGGGTGGCGTTTGGCGGCGTGAAAAAAAGCGGCTTTGGCCGCGAGTTGTCGCACTTTGGCGTGCGGGAATTCTGCAATGCGCAGACGGTATGGCTGGATCGTAAGTAAGCCAAAGCAACCCCTGTGGCAAGGGAGCGGGATCCCACTGGGCTGCGCAACAGGCTCAACAGCGAATATGCCGCCGCACGCACTGCACCAGCCCGTCCAGCGCCTGTGACTTCACCGGTGCGAGCACACAGACCGTGTGCTCGCGCTCACCTTCCGTCACGGTCAAGGTGTAATGCACCTGGCCTGGATTACCGGGTTCCGGCGCGGTGCTCTGCGGCAACTGAAAGAAGTGCGAAGCCTCGATCAGTTGCCGCAACTCTTGCTGGTCCGGCTCGGGCAGCTTCTCCAGTTCCACGGTGTTCGGTCGGGCCAGGCCCGGAAAAAACGCCGGACCACCGATTTCCTTGATCGAAATTTGCATGGCTGCTCCTCACCGCCCAGGCGGGTTGTCAGACGTTAATGCCCACGGCTTTCCAGCCTTCCTTCACCGCCTTGTGCTCAGCCTTGTCAGCACCGTACAGCCGACCGGCGATGTCGTAGGTGATGCGCGCGAAACGCAGAAACCCCGCGTTCGGCCGCAACCGCGAGTCGCGCAGCGCGTCATACCAGATACGCCCGGCGCGCTCCCAGGCAAACCCGCCGATCTTCGTGGCCACCTGATAGAACGCATGGTTGGGAATGCCGGAATTGATATGCACCCCGCCGTTGTCCTCATAGGTCTGCACGAAATCGTCCATATGCCCCGGCTGAGGGTCCTTGCCCAGCAGCTTGTCATCAAATGCGGTGCCTGGCGCTTTCATCGAGCGCAAAGCAGTGCCTTTGATTTTCTTGGTAAACAACCCCTTGCCGATCAACCAATCCGCATCTTGCGCCTTTTGCTGCAGCGCGTACTGCTTGATCAGTGAACCGAACACGTCAGACAGCGACTCGTTCAACGCACCGGATTGATTGAAATACATCAGCTTGGCCTCATCCTCGGTCACACCGTGGGCCAACTCATGGCCAATGACATCAAGGGCTATCGTGAACCGGTTGAATAGCTGCTGGTCGCCATCACCAAACACCATCTGGCTCGAGTTCCAGAACGCATTGTTGTAGCTCTGGCCAAAATGAACCGTCGCGTCCAGCGCCATACCAGCGTCGTCAATGGAATTGCGGTCGAAGACCTGTTCAAAAAAATCGAACGTGGCGCCCAACCCGTCATAGGCCTCGTCCACCGCGACATCACCACTGGCGGGCTGCCCTTCGCCACGGATCAGCTTGCCCGGCAGGCTATCGGCGCCCTCGGCGCTGTAGATCGAACGCCGTTTGTCGGGGCCCATGGCCAGGGCCATATGGGCGGCCCCTTTGGAGGGCACGGCAACCATGCGCAACGAACGGAACGTGCTGTCTTTGGCGCGAGTCCGTAACGCGACGTCCCGTTGCGCTTTATCGCCATTGCGGGCGATCTGGTCGAGCATGTACGGCGGGATCAGGCAGAAAATCGGATTGCGATGCTGGCGAACACACATTGGCTGGCTCCATTTTGGCGGGTGGTGAACGTCCGGGTAACCGCCCAAGGATAGTCCTGCTGCGACGGCTTGGCCCAAATTGTCATGAAGCTATGCTGCAGTAGTGTTTATCCAAGGACTGCGAGGAACTTACGATGCCCCCACGCACCGCCAAAATCGACCTTTCGCACCGCCCCCGGCTCGCCGATCTGCGCCCGTTGATCGCGGCCAGCCCCAGTCTCATGGAGGCCAGGACGGCGACTGCGCGTGTCACCGCGGCCAAGGACCTGCAGGACCGGGGCGGCTACGCTGAAGCGTTTCTCGACCGCTTCGTGGTGCCATGGCCCACGGTGGATGAGGCCCTGGCGGCTGACGTACAACCGCTGCGCCTGGACTACACGCATTTCTCAGTGACCATGTCCCGCTCAAGGCGACTGGCGCTCTACGTGGGCGCCAATATCGATGGCGGACAGCATGTGGAGATCATCCGCAGCAACGACGCCTGGGCCTATGACGGCCGCCTGCCCATCAGCGCACAGGTGGGCGACGCGCTCTACACCAACAATGGCCTGGACCGCGGTCACCTGGTACGCAGACAAGACCCCAACTGGGGCGACGCGGCCAACACTGCCAATGCCGACACCTTCCACTTCACCAACTGCTCACCGCAGATGAGCGGGTTCAACCAGAAGACCTGGCTGGAGCTCGAGGACTACATTCTCGATAACACTCAACGCTGGAAAGCCCGAGCCACGGTGTTTACCGGCCCGGTGTTGGCGGATGACGACCGTGTTTACCGAGGCGTTAAAATCCCCAAAGCATTCTGGAAAGTGGTCGCCTACCTCAGCGACGACGGCACGCCCTGCGCCAGCGCCTACATGATCGACCAAAGCCGTGAGCTGGGTCAGCTCGACCTCATGTTCGGGCAGCTCAGGACCTACCAGCGCAGCGTGATTCAGATCGAACGATTGACCGGTATTCGCTTCGGCAACCTGGCCGACTACGACGGTTTCAGCAACGAAGAGCGCGCCACGGGGACGCGAATTGAAGCGCTGATCCAGGGCCCTGAAGATATTCGTCTTTGAGCGGGCGACCTAAAGCTATATCGCCTCGCCGTGATCGACTACCATACCGCGCCGGTTCCCAAACGGGACTAATAGGGAATCCGAAGCGCGGTACACCGCGTCAATCGGAACTGCCCCCGCAACTGTAGATGCCGAGCCCGCTCCCCCATTGCCACTGGACCACGTCCGGGAAGGCCGGAGCGTGGCGACGACGCATCAGTCAGGAGACCTGCCGGCCCAGCAAAATCACTAACCGGCGGGGTGTCCGGGAAGGACATCCTTGCCTGCCTCAACCGCAGCGGTCGAGGGCGTGTTTCCGAACCGTACATCCCCAGTTCCAGGTACGGCTTCAAGGAGATTGCCCCATGCTGCCACGCGTTATCGCCCTGCTGACCGGGCTGGGCTTGTGTGCCCTGGCCCAAGCCAACCCCACTCAGTACCCGCTGACGCTGGAAAACTGCGGCAGCACCCTGACCTTTCAGCAAGCGCCCGCCCGCAGCGTGACCATCGGCCAGGCTGCCACCGAAATGCTCTATGCCCTTGGCGTGGGCGATAAAGTGGTCGGCACGTCGCTGTGGTTCAACAACGTGTTGCCACCATTCAAGGCGCTGAACGACAACATCGAACGCCTGGCCAATAACGAACCGAGTTTCGAGTCGGTGATCGCCAAACGCCCGCAACTGGTGGCGGCCGAGCTGGAATGGGTGGTCGGCCCGCAAGGCGTGGTGGGCACCCGCGAGCAGTTTCATGAGTTGAAGATCGCCACCTACCTGTTGCCCTCCGACTGCGAAGGCAAGGACAACCGGGTGGGCGCCGACGGCACGCGGCTGGAGCCATTCCGTGTCGACACGATCTACAAGAGCATCCGCCAACTGGCCGAGATTTTCGACGTACAAGATCGCGGCCAGCAACTCAACGATGAACTCAAGGCGCGCCTGGCCAAGTCCGTCGCCACGGTGCAAAGCAAGGGGCTCAAGCAGGCCAGCGCGCTGGTGTGGTTCTCCAGCGCCGAGATGGCCAGCGATCCCTACGTGGCCGGCCACAAGGGTGTCCCCGAATTCATGCTGCAGACCCTCGGCCTGCATAACGTGGTGCAGTCCGACGAGGAATGGCCCGCCGTCGGCTGGGAAACCATCGCCAGGGCCAACCCCACCGTGCTGGTGATCGCGCGCATGGACCGCCGCCGCTACCCGGCTGACGATCACGAACAGAAGCTGGCCTTCCTGCGCAGCGACCCGGTGACGCGCAACATGGACGCGGTGAAACACAACCGCATCATCATCCTCGAAGCCATGGCGCTGCAGGCCAGCGTGCGCACCTTCGATGGCCTTGAACAACTGGCGACGGCCATCGACGGCTACGACCTGCCGAAATGAGCGCCAGCCTGATACGAACCGTGCTTGCCCTGGCGTTGCTGCTGATCGCCGTGCTCGCCGGCGTGACCATCGGCGAAACCGCCATCACGCCACACGTGGTGCTCCAAGTACTGGCCAACAAGCTGTGGGCGGCCGGCTACGTGCTGGACCCGATCGATGAAGGCGTGGTGTGGAACTACCGCCTGACCCGCACCCTGGTCGCCGCTGCGTGCGGGGCGGGGCTGGCCACCTGCGGGGTGATTTTGCAGTCGTTGTTGCGCAACCCCCTGGCCGATCCGTACCTGCTGGGTATCAGCGCCGGTGCTTCGACCGGCGCAGTCCTGGTGCTGCTGATGGGCGTCGGCGGTGGTTTGGTTTCACTGTCGGTCGGCGCGTTCGGCGGGGCGATGGCGGCGTTTGCGCTGGTGGTATTGCTCGCACGGGCCAGCGGTTCGTCCAGCGGCACCGGGCAGATCATCCTCGCGGGCATCGCTGGCTCGCAACTGTTCAACGCGCTGACTGCGTTCCTGATCACCAAGTCGGCCAGTTCCGAACAGGCGCGCGGCATTTTGTTCTGGCTGCTGGGCAACCTCAGCGGCGTGCGTTGGCCGTC
>NZ_JAKNRV010000327.1:0-5768 GCF_023072625.1 Pseudomonas emilianonis | reverse complement strand
GATGGCCACGCCGAGGGCGTAGCCGGTCACCAGCCAGCCAGCGCCGGGAATCGACACGCCCAGGTCCGCCGCCACATCGGGCAGCAGGCCCATGATGACGAACTCGGTAGTGCCGATGGCGAAGGCGCTCAGGGCGAGGATAAGGAGCGAGAGGGGCATTTGCGTTTCCTTGTTACAGCGGTGCGCGGATTTCAGAACTGAGCTCAGTGATGAGCGCAGTGAGGAAGGCTTGGATCGTTTCCTCGTTGCGTTTGAAAAAGTGCCACTGCCCGGCCTTCTGGCTGCTGATCAATCCCGCCCGTTGCAAGGTGGCCAGGTGGGCCGACACGGTCGACTGGGACAAGCCGCAGCGCTGGTCGATCTGCCCGGCGCAGATGCCGTATTCGTGGTTGTGCAGTTGCTCGGGGAACTGCACTTTCGGGTCTTTCAGCCAAGTGAGAATGTCTCGCCGTACTGGGTGCGCCAGGGCTTTTATTATTTCGTCGAGGTCGATGGACATGGCAGTTGCTCGGTGGCGTAAAGCGTTATATCGCGATGAGGCGAACTTTAAATCGGTATATCCCGATATTCCAATATGATTTTGATCTGATGTCAGGCCAAATCTGTATATCGGGTTATAACGATATGTTGGCGGCAGTGATAGACTGCACACCATGAATTATCTCGCACATCTGCACCTGGGCGGCCAACTTCCTGCACAACTGCTGGGCAGCCTGTATGGCGACTTTGTCAAAGGCCGCCTGCAGGGCCAGTTCAGCCCGTCCATCGAAGCGGCCATCCAGTTGCACCGCTCAATCGACCGCTTCACCGACAGCCATCCGCTGGTCGGTGAAGCGCTGTCGCGCTTCAGCCTGACCCGCCGGCGCTATGCCGGGATCGTCCTCGATGTGTTTTTCGATCACTGCCTGGCGCGGGATTGGCAGCGCTATGCCGACCAGCCTCTGGAGCATTTCACTTCACAGGTGTACCGCGTGCTCGCGGCTGAACCGCAACTGCCGGGGCGCCTGGCGCAGATTGCGCCGTACATGGCGGCAGATGATTGGCTGGGGTCATACCGCGAGTTTGGGGTGATGGAGCAGGTGTTGCGGGGGATCTCGCGGCGGTTGACGCAGCCTGAGGCGCTGGGCCATGCGATGCAGGAATTGCGCACGTTATATGAGCCGCTGAGTGAAGACTTCCGGCTGTTTTATCCTGAGTTGCAACAATTTGCACACGCTCAACTGACCACTGAGATCTAACTGAGATCTAAATGTGGGAGGGGGCTTGCTCCCGATGGCGGCCTGTCAGCAAAAGATATGCTGACTGATTCACCGCCATCGGGAGCAAGCCCCCTCCCACATTGGAACTGTGTTTACCTCATTCAGGCGGCGAATGCAGGTCGCGCAGCCACTTGCTCAGTCTCCGGCAGCGGCCCGAACAACGCCTTCTGCACCGCCTGCTGCGCCTGGAACGCCAGCGCCGCGCGTTCCTGCCCGGCACAGGCAATCGGCTGGAGCACATGGATTTCCACATCGCCCTGATCGTTGGCAAACAGGCGCATCAGGTGCGAGAGCAAATCATCATCGCCAATAAACGGCGCCAGCGGGTCTACTTGCCCGTCGCGCAGATAACGAATCGCCACCGGTTGCAGCGACACCTGCGCGTCGATCGCACTGGCCAGCAAGCGCCCGTGGAAGGTGCGAAGCCTGCGCCCGTCGGTGGTGGTGCCTTCGGGGAACATCAGCAGCGGGTGCTGTTGCTCCAGGTGACGGGTCATCTGTTTGCGGATCAACTGGCTGTCGCCCGCACCCCGGCGAATAAACAGGCTGCCGGCCTTGGCCGCCAACCAGCCGGCCACCGGCCAGGTGCGCACTTCGGCCTTGGACAAAAACGACATTGGCGCGACCATGCCCAGCAGCGGAATGTCGGTCCAGGACACGTGATTGCTCACCCACAGCATCGGCGTTTGTGGCAATTCACCCAGCACCGTCACGCGAAAGGGCAGGGCGTTGGTCAGCCGCGCCATAAAGAACCGCGACCAACGCTGACGGCGCACCATCGAGTTGGCCACCCCCAGGCGCTCGAACAGACCAAACACACCGGCCATGCTCAAGCCCAGCGCCACCACCAGCAGCACGCGGGCGATCCGCGCGTACACGCGCAGGCGGCCCATCACATGGCCGCCTTGAAGTGGCGGGCGTAACGCGGGCACAACTCATCGCGCTTGAGCAGGATGAACACGTCGGCCACCTGGAAATCTTCATCCCAGCACGGCTCGCCGCAGATCTTCGCGCCCAGGCGCATATAGGCCTTGAGCAGCGGCGGCATTTCCGCGATGACGTTGGACGGCAGGTCCAGCGCCGGCAGCGGTTTTTTCGGCTCGGCGCGCAGGTGTTCGTTGCACAGGTAGCGTTCGCGCAGGCGCTGCATGATCGCGTGGGCCTGGATGCCGCCATCGTGCATCGGGATACTCGCGCAACCCATCAGGTAGCTGTAGCAGCCCTCGTTGAGCACTTCGGCCAACTCGCCCCAGAGCACCGCGATGGTGCCGCCGTTGCGGTAGGCCGGGTCGACGCAGGTGCGGCCGATTTCCAGGATCGGGCCCTGCAAGTGCAGCAGGCCATGCAGGCTGAATTCTTCTTCGCTGTAGAACCGGCCCAGGGTGCTGGCGGCCTGGTGATCGAGTAGACGGGTGGTGGCCACCAGTCGACCGCTGTTCAAATCCCGCACGCCGATGTGGCTGCAGTGAACATCATAGTCATCCATGTCCAGGCCCAGTTCCGCGCCTTTCAGCTTGGCGTTGAACTCGCCGCTGAACACGTTGAACCGCAGGGCCTGTGCTTCTTGCAAAGCCTGGGCGCCGATCAGGCGTTCGGCTTGCAGGCGGCGTTCATTGCCGGTGTCGCTGATGCGGGCGATCTGAGTCATGGCGAATCTCCGAGTGCCAGCCACGTTCCGGCCGGTCGACTTGTTTGTCCAAACTCAGGCTATGTAGGCTCGGTGTCATCTCCATGAAGTTACGGTGACGCTTAGATGACACGTCCCTGTGTCGCCAATCTGTCATCGGCCTCGGCTAGGCTCGCGGGCTTGAATGCCCCCCTTGAGTTCGTGTCCATGGTCAGAGGCTTGCTGTGCGTTGCCCTGTTGTTAGCCACCGTCACCACCCGCGCCGAAACCTGGCCTGACAAAGACTGGGCCAAGGGCACACCGATCGAAGGCCCCGCTGTCGATGCCCTGAACGCCTACGCTTTCCCTGCGCGTGACGACGCCACCCGCCAAGGCATCCGCACCGACGCGTTGCTGGTGATCCGCGATGGCGAACTCATCTACGAGCGCTACGCCGCGCCCACCACCGCCCGCACGCCGCACTTGACGTGGTCCGTGAGCAAAAGCCTGATGGCGACGGTGCTGGGCGTGGCCTACGGCGAAAACCGCTTCAAATTGAGCGACCCCGCCGCACGTTTCTACCCGCCGATGAAACAGCATCCAACCGTGACGATGGCCGACTTGCTGCACTGGGCCTCGGGCCTCGATTGGCAGGAGGATTACGAATATGCCCCGCTGAAATCCTCGGTCGTCGCAATGCTCTACACCCGTGGCCGTGACGACATGGCGCAATTCACCGCCGGCATGGACACCTTCAGCGCGCCGGGCGAGGCCTTCCGTTATTCCAGCGGCGACAGCAATCTACTCTCCGCCGCGCTCAAGGGCATGCTCGGCCACAAGGCCTACATGAGTTACCCGTGGGACGCACTGTTCAAGCCGCTGGGCATTCGCAACGCCACCTGGGAAACCGATGCCGATGAAACCTTCGTCGCCTCGTCCTACGCCTACCTCACCGCCCGCGATCTGGCACGCGTCGGCCTGCTGATGGCGCGCGACGGTCGCTGGGGGGAGCAACAACTGGTGCCCAAAGCCTGGGTCGACTTCAATCGCCAACCCTTCGATAAATACAAACCCGGCCAGGACGAAGCCGTGCCCGGTGGCCAGTGGTGGCTCAACCGTGCAGTGCAGGGCGCCCCCAAGCCCTGGCCCGACGCCCCCGCCGACACCTTCGCCGCCCTCGGCCACTGGGGCCAGGCGCTGTACGTGATGCCCGATGAACACCTGGTGATCGTGCGTTACGGCGATGATCGCGACGGCAGCTACCGCCATAACGAACTGCTCAAACGCGTGCTCGCGGCGGTGCAACCATGATCCGTCGTCGGCCGTTTGCCAGCCTTTGCCTGCTGCTATTGCTCGCCCTGCTGGGATGGGTGTGGCACGAACGCGTCAACCTGCAAGCCTTCCCCGATATCATCGCGGCGTATACGGCCAAGGAATATTGCTCGTGTCGGTATGTGGCCAATAGCCCTGCCGAGTATTGCCGGGGCTATGTGAAACAGTACGTGCCGACCAGCGCGTTCACCGATGACCCGCAGCGCAGTGAAGTCACCGCCAGTGGATTGGGGCGTACTCATACCGCCAGATGGCTGGGTGAACGGCAGGGCTGCCGTCTCAACCCCTGAGACTCCCTATCCAATGCAGGGGCGGCGGTATCAGTTAGATTGCACAGGGCAAGCGGCACAGTTAAGGTTCGTTCAGGTTTTTCCGCCCCACGAGTCTTTAATGTTCAACGCGTCTGTCATCAAACCCCTGGCCTTCGCCCTGCTGGCTACCGCCGCCGTGCCTGCCCACGCCGACTGGTACCTGGACAACGAGTCCTCGCGGCTGTCGTTCGTTACCACCAAAAACACCGAGATTGCCGAGGTGCATCGCTTCCTGGTGTTGCACGGCAAGGTCGACAGCAAGGGCGCCGCGCAGTTGGAAGTGGAGTTGGAGTCGGTCAACAGCGGCATCCCGCTGCGCGACGAGCGCATGCGCAATCAGCTGTTCGAAATCAAGACCTTCCCCGAGGCGCTGATCAATACGCAAATCAACCTGCAACCGATCAACGACCTGGCCCCCGGCGCGCAGTTGGAGTTGCGCCTGCCGCTGTCGGTGACGCTGCACGGCAAGACCCAGACCTACAGCGCCGAGCTGTTGGCCACGCGTCTGGATGATCGGCGTTTCCAGGTGGTGACCCTGGAGCCGGTGGTGTTGCATGCCGAGGATTTCGAGCTGGTGCCGGGTGTGGCCGCGTTGCGCAAGGCGGCTGGGCTTGCGTCGATCAGTTTGTCGGTGCCGGTGGGTGCGGTACTGATTTTTACGGCGCGCTGACGTGAGTGGCGCAGTGTTCCCGTGGCGCAGCGCCAACCGGTTCGAGTTGTTGATCGACGGGCCGGACTTTTTCCCGCAGATGCTGGCGTGCATTGCCCGGGCGCGGCGGCAGGTGGATCTGGAGTTGTACCTGGTGGAAGCCGGCGCCTGCGCCGACGCCATGGTGCAGGCGCTGGTGCTGGCGGCTGAGCGGGGCGTGCAGGTGCGCTGCCTGTTCGATGATTACGGCAGCCTGGCGTTTACCCTCGGGCTGCGTAAGCGCCTGACCGACGCCGGTGTGCAATTGTGCTTTTACAATCGCCTGAACTGGCGGCGCTGGATGCGCAACCTGTACCGCGACCACCGCAAGCTGTTGTTGGTCGATCAAGACATCGCCGTGGTCGGCGGCACCGGCGTTACCGATGAATTCTGGACACCGGGGCAGGACAGCGCCGACTGGCACGAAGTGATGGTGCAGATCAGCGGCCCGCTGGTGCTGGATTGGCAGGCGCTGTTCGACCGGCAATGGTTGGCCAACGATGACCGTCGCGCCTGGAAACCGGCCACCCATTTCGGCTTGCCGCGCTTGCCCAAAGTGCCGGCGACCGGGC
>NZ_JAKNRV010000326.1:0-5807 GCF_023072625.1 Pseudomonas emilianonis | reverse complement strand
CAGGCCGCCTGGGCTTTGCCGAAGGCCTGGGCGTGCGCCGGATCGCCGGCCAGCCAGGCTTCAAACGCCGCCTGCTGCCCAGGTTGCGGGCACTGCAAGGCGATCAGCCAGTCGAGGGCCTGGTCCATCGCCGGGTCTTGCAACACCTCATGAGCCAGCGCATGGGGGCGCAGTTTATTCGGGTCTGTCACGGTGTGCCTCGGGTCTTCGCCGCGTTCTATTTATCTTTCCTACAGCCTGGATCGACATTTCTGTCGGGTGAAGCTTAAGGCTGATCCAGCCGTTCGGCCACACCTACACAGATGGCCATGATCAATTTCAGTTCCTTTTGCACCGTGCTCAAGGACACTTCCAACTGATCGGCAATCTCCTGGTAGCTGCAACCGTGCAGGCGGCTGAGGATGAAGATCTGCTGCTGGCGCGCGCTCAACTGGCCGAGGCTGATGCTCAGGTGCTCAAGCAGTTGCTCGGCTTGGGTCGCGTCTTCGGGCGTGCTGATGGGGGCGGCGACACTTTGCAGGACGTCCAGCGGGACATCTTCCTGCAGTGTGCGGGCCTGTATCCTGCGCGAACGCAAGTGATCCAGCGCGAGGTTGCGCGCGGTCTGGTAGACGAAGGGTTCGAGGTGATCGATCGGCCGCTCGCTCAGGGCCCGGGTGACGCGCAGGTAGGTTTCCTGCAACAGGTCCTCGGCGGTGCTGTGGTTGTTCACCATCCGCTGCAAGGTGCGTAGCAGAATCACCCGTTGGGTGAGAAAGACTTGATTGAAGCGAGATTGGCTCACAGTGATACCGGACCGATTTGCAGTTAATGATAATGCGTATCATCAACACAAATGGCAAGTGGCTATTTCTGCGGACTTGCGCAGGTCAAATGTGGGAGGGGGCAAGTCGAACCGCCCCTCCCACAAACGCCCTCTAGCAAGGGATTACTCGGCGTTGCAGAGCGCCAGGCAGTTATCCAGCATGCGGTTGGAGAAGCCCCACTCGTTGTCGTACCAGGCCAGTACTTTCAGCAGTTTGCCGCTGGACTTGGTGTGGTTGGCGTCGAAGATCGACGACAGCGGGTTGTGGTTGAAGTCACTGGAAACCAGCGGCAGGGTGTTGTAGCCGAGGATTTTCGAGTGCTGGCTGGCTTCCTTGAGCAGCGCGTTGACTTCCTCGGCCGTGGCGTCTTTTTTCAACTGTACGGTGAGGTCCACCAGCGATACGTTGATCACCGGCACCCGCACGGCCATGCCGGTCAGCTTGCCCGCCAGTTCCGGCAGTACCAGGCCGACCGCTTCGGCGGCGCCGGTCTTGCTCGGGATCATGTTCTGGGTGGCCGAGCGCGCGCGGTAGGGGTCGGTGTGGTAGACGTCGGTCAGGTTCTGGTCGTTGGTGTAGGCATGGATGGTGGTCATCAGGCCGCTTTCGATGCCCAGCTCGCGGTGCAGCACCTGGGCCACCGGCGCCAGGCAGTTGGTGGTGCAGGAAGCGTTGGAGATGATCTGGTGGGATTGACGCAAAATGTCATGGTTTACCCCGTAGACCACGGTGGCATCCGCGCCTTTGGCCGGGGCGGAGATGATCACCTTGCGCGCGCCGGCGCTAATATGGGCAGCAGCCTTGGCACGGTCGGTGAACAGGCCGGTGCATTCGAACACCACGTCGATATTGTGCGCAGCCCAGGGCAGGTCGGCGGGGTTGCGAATGGCACTGACGGCGATCCGGTCACCATTGACGGTCAGGCTTTCCTGATCGTGGGCGACCTCTGCATCGAAAGTACCGTGGACGGTGTCATATTTGAGCAGGTGGGCATTGATCGAGCTGTCGCCCAAGTCATTGATGGCGACGATCTGCAAATCCTGGCGATAGCCTTGGGTATACAGTGCGCGCAAGACATTGCGGCCGATACGGCCAAAACCATTGATTGCGATTCGAAGAGTCATTGGAAGCTGCCTGTCGTCGATTTGTTGTAAGAATTACAAGATTATTCGCATAAAAATAGAAAACAAGCCTTTTTAATGGCAATATTTTGTTCAATCTACAACGAGTGACCTGAATCAACTGGTCCGATGATCCAAACGACTCCCTGCCATCCCATGTGCTGCGGGCGTTTGATCAGCATAGACGCTCAGGTCGCCACATCCGCTAGCCTGGAGTTCTACACATGCATCCCCGCGTTCTTGAGGTCACCGAACGGCTTATCGCCCGCAGTCGTGCTACCCGTGAGGCTTACCTTGCGCTCATTCGCGGCGCAGCCAGCGACGGCCCGATGCGCGGCAAGCTGCAATGCGCCAACTTTGCCCACGGCGTGGCCGGTTGCGGCACCGAAGATAAAAATAGCCTGCGCATGATGAACGCCGCCAACGTGGCAATTGTTTCGTCATATAACGACATGCTCTCGGCGCACCAGCCGTATGAACATTTCCCTGAACAGATCAAAAAGGCCCTGCGCGAAGTCGGTTCGGTCGGCCAGTTCGCCGGCGGCACGCCTGCCATGTGCGACGGCGTGACCCAGGGCGAACCGGGCATGGAGCTGAGCCTGCTCAGCCGTGAAGTCATTGCCATGTCCACGGCGGTAGCGCTGTCCCACAACATGTTCGATGCGGCGCTGATGCTGGGCATCTGCGACAAGATCGTCCCCGGCCTGATGATGGGCGCCCTGCGCTACGGCCATCTGCCGATGATCTTTGTCCCCGGCGGGCCAATGCCCTCGGGCATCTCCAACAAGCAGAAGGCCGACGTGCGCCAGCGCTACGCCGAAGGCAAGGCCAGCCGCGAAGAGCTGCTGGAGTCGGAGATGAAGTCCTACCACAGCCCCGGCACCTGCACCTTCTATGGCACCGCCAATACCAACCAGTTGCTGATGGAAGTGATGGGCCTGCATTTGCCCGGCGCCTCGTTCGTCAACCCGTACACGCCGCTGCGTGACGCGCTGACCCGCGAAGCCGCGCATCAGGTCACGCGTCTGACCAAAGCCAACGGCAACTTCACGCCGATCGGCGAGATCGTCGACGAAAAATCCATCGTCAACGCCATCGTCGCGCTCAACGCCACCGGCGGTTCCACCAACCACACCCTGCACATGCCGGCCATCGCCATGTCGGCGGGTATCATCCTGACCTGGCAGGACATGGCCGACCTCTCTGCAGTGGTGCCGACCCTGTCGCACGTGTATCCAAACGGCAAGGCCGACATCAACCACTTCCAGGCGGCGGGCGGCATGTCGTTCCTGATCCGCGAACTGCTCGAAGCCGGCCTGCTGCACGAAGACGTCAACACCGTGGCCGGCAAGGGCCTGAGCCGCTACACGCAGGAACCGTTCCTGGTCGACGGCGAGCTGATCTGGCGCGACGGCCCGATCGAAAGCCTCGACGAAGCCATCCTGCGCCCCGTGGCCCGTGCGTTCTCGCCGGAAGGTGGCTTGCGTGTGATGGAAGGCAACCTCGGCCGTGGCGTGATGAAAGTCTCCGCCGTCGCCCCCGAGCACCAGATCGTCGAAGCCCCGGCGGTGGTGTTCCAGGACCAGCAGGATCTGGCCGATGCGTTCAAGGCCGGCCAGTTGGAAAAAGACTTTGTCGCGGTGATGCGCTTCCAAGGGCCGCGCTCCAACGGCATGCCCGAATTGCACAAGATGACCCCGTTCCTTGGCGTGTTGCAGGACCGTGGTTTCAACGTGGCGCTGGTGACGGACGGGCGCATGTCCGGCGCCTCGGGTAAGATCCCCGCCGCGATTCATGTCAACCCCGAAGCCCAGAGCGGCGGGCCGCTGGCGCGCGTGCGCGATGGCGATATCATTCGCGTGGATGGCGTCAAAGGCACCTTGGAGCTTAAGGTGGACGCCGCAGAATTTGCAGCGCGCACACCTGCCACGGGCCTGTTGGGCAATAACGTGGGGGCCGGTCGCGAGCTGTTTGCCTTTATGCGCTTGGCCGCAAGCTCCGCAGAGCAGGGCGCCAGCGCCTTTACCTGTGCCTTGGAGACGCTTAAGTGAAACTTGCGCTGGTCGGTGACATCGGCGGTACCAACGCCCGTTTTGCGTTGTGGCGGGATCAGGCACTGCATTCGATCCGCGTGCAGGCCACCGCAGATCATAAATGCCCGGAGGACGCGATCAAGGTCTACCTCAAGGAAGAAGGCCTGGCGATCGGCGACATCGGTGCGGTCTGCCTGTCGGTGGCCGGGCCGGTGAGCGGTGATGAATTTAAATTCACCAACAACCACTGGCGCTTGAGTAAGACTGCGTTTTGCAACACCTTGCAGGTGGATGAACTGCTGCTGGTCAATGACTTCTCGGCCATGGCCCTGGGCATGACCCGCTTGAAGCCCGACGAATTTCGCGTGGTCTGCCCTGGCACGCCGGAACCGTTGCGCCCGGCGGTGGTGATCGGTCCGGGCACCGGCCTGGGCGTCGGCACCTTGCTCGACCTGGGCGCCGGCCGTTGGGCCGCGTTGCCGGGGGAGGGCGGGCATGTCGACCTGCCCCTTAGCAGCCCACGGGAAGCCCAGCTGTGGCAGCACATTTACACTGAGATCGGCCATGTCAGCGCCGAAAGCGCCTTGAGTGGTGCAGGTTTGCCACGGGTGTATCGGGCGATCTGTGCGGTGGATGGTCACACGCCGGTGCTGGATACGCCGGAAGCGATCACGGCGGCAGGCTTGGCCGGCGACCCTGTCGCGATGGAAGTGTTGAACCAGTTCAGTATCTGGCTGGGCCGCGTAGCCGGTAACAACGTGCTGACCACCGGCGCACGGGGCGGTGTGTATATCGTCGGCGGGGTGATCCCGCGGTTTGCCGACTTCTTTATCCACAGCGATTTTGCCAAGAGCTTCAGTGACAAAGGCTGCATGAGCGACTACTTCAAGGGCATTCCGGTATGGCTGGTAACCGCGCCGTATTCCGGGTTGACCGGGGCTGGGGTGGCGCTCGAACAGGCATTCGCGTAGGCAGTGATCGCGTCATCGGGGGCAAGTCGAATCGTCGCACCGCCCCTCCCACATTTGAATGCATTCCAAATGTGGGAGGGGGCTTGCCCCCGAAGGGGCCTCAAGGGCAACAGATGACTCAAGTTTGGCTATAACAACAAGGAGGACCCCGTGAGCGTATTCAGTAAATCGATTCTCCTCGTCGACGACGACCAGGAAATCCGCGAATTGCTGCAAACCTACCTCAGTCGCGCCGGTTTCCAGGTACGTGGCGTGCCGGACGGTGCGGGGTTCCGTCAGGCGATGGACGAGGCGCCGTGCGACCTGGTCATCCTCGATGTGATGTTGCCGGACGAAGACGGCTTCAGCCTGTGTCGCTGGATTCGCCAGCACCCGCGCCAGGCGCAGGTGCCGATCATCATGCTCACCGCCAGTTCCGACGAAGCCGACCGCGTGATCGGCCTGGAACTGGGCGCCGATGACTATATCGGCAAGCCTTTCAGCCCCCGCGAGTTGCAGGCGCGGATCAAGGCCCTGTTGCGCCGCTGCCAGTTCGGCCAGGAGCGCAGCGGCAATGGCGAGGTGTTGGTGTTCGATGAATGGCGCCTGGATACGATCAGCCACCGACTGTTTCACGTCGACGGTGAAGAGGTGATCCTCTCCGGGGCAGACTTTGCCCTGCTCAAGCTGTTTCTCGACCACCCGCAACAAATCCTCGACCGCGACACCATCGGCAACGCCACCCGTGGCCGCGACCTGATGCCGCTCGATCGGATTGTTGACATGGCCGTCAGCCGCCTGCGCCAACGCCTGCGCGACACGGAAAAACCGCCGAGGCTGATCCGCACCGTGCGCGGCAGCGGCTATCAACTGGCAGCCAGCGTGGTTGCCGGCAAT
>NZ_JAKNRV010000325.1:0-5813 GCF_023072625.1 Pseudomonas emilianonis | reverse complement strand
TCCTTCGCGGTGGTGGGTGTCATCTCGATCGCCGGGCGTCGTGGGCGCGCGCCGAGCCTGACGCTGTCCCGCGCCATTTTCGGCGTGCGCGGCAATATTGGGCCGACGCTGGTGTCGCTGATGTCGCGCCTGGGTTGGGAAACCGTCAACACCACCACCGCCGCCTTCGTGCTGCTGTCGTTGTGTACGATCCTGTTCCAAACCCCGGTCGAGGCGAAAAGTGCGCCGCTGCTGACCCTGCTGTTCATCGCTATTTTCGTGCTGCTGACCCTGGCCGTTTCCGGCCTGGGCCACGCCACCTTGCTGGTGATTCAGAAGTGGGCGACCTACGTGTTCGGCGCCTTGAATATCCTGGTCGGCGGTTTCCTCTGCGCGACCATCGACTGGAGCGCAGTGTTCAACGCCACCCCGGCGCCCATGAGCGCGATGCTCATCGGCATCGGCACCATGGCCGCCGGCACCGGTATCGGCTGGGCCAACGCCGGCGCCGATATGTCGCGCTACCAACACCGCAGCGTCACGGCCGTGCGCCTGGTGGCATCCGCCGCGTTCGGCGCGGGCATTCCGTTGGTGCTGCTGATCACCCTCGGTGGCCTGCTGTCGGTGGGCAACAACGACCTGGCGTCGGCGACTGACCCGATCATCGCGATCCGCGACATGCTGCCCACCTGGATGGCCGTGCCGTACCTGATCACGGCGTTTGGCGGGCTGTTGCTGTCGAATAACCTGTCGGTGTATTCGGCCGGTCTCACCACCCTGACCCTCGGCTTGAAGGTCAAGCGCGTGTACGCGGTGATCGTCGATATCGTGGCGATCTTCGCCGGCTCCATCTACTTCATGCTGATCGCCGACAGTTTCTACGGCCCGTTCATCACCTTCATCTCGTTACTGGCGGTGCCGATTACCGCGTGTGCAGGTTTCGCCCAGGCGCTGGACACCCTGTGTGACGCGCTGGCCCGTGTGGTCGAAGCCATACGTGAACGGTCGCGGGAGGACAGCGAGTACCCCTATCGGGCCGCGCCGGACTTTCTCCAGTTATGTGGCGTGGCCCTGCTGGCCCTGGCATGGGCGCGGGCCGCACGGGTTTCCAGGGCATTGCCCGAGGATGATCCGTTGCGTGCCGCCAAGCTGCAAAGCGCCGGGTTCTTTTTCGATTACCTGCCATCCCGGTTGGCGCAGCACCTGGGCGCGATAGACGCGGCGCGCGCGGCGTTGGCGTTCGTCTGACGGGGGCGGATGCTTGCGGTACTACTTGCGGTACTACTAGCGGTACTATGGCGGCCCACGTTTTCTGGAAGTTGCCTGGATGAGTAAACCCGGCCAATTGGTGCTGGTTGCACTGCGCAAGATGATCGCCAGCGGCGAGTTGGCGGCGGGCGAGCGGCTGATGGAGATTCCCACTGCGCAACTGTTCGGTGTGTCACGCATGCCCGTGCGCATGGCGTTCCGCACCCTCGAGCAGGAAGGGCTGCTGGTGCCGTTTGGCGGGCGCGGGTATCAGGTGCGTTCGGTCAGCCCGGACGACATTGCCGGCGCCGTCGAAGTGCGTGGCGTGCTCGAGGGCCTGGCTGCGCGTCAAACTGCCGAGCGCGGTTTGTCCGACGCGGCGCGTGCGACGCTTGAGCGCTGCCTGGTGGAAGGCGATCAACTGTTCGACAAGGGCTACGTGACCGAGGACGACCTTGAGGTCTATCACGACCTGAACATGCGCTTTCACCACGTCATCGTGGAAGGTAGCCACAACCCGGCGATCGCCGATGCGCTGGCACGCAATGATCACCTGCCGTTCGCGTCGGTGACCGCACTGGCGGTGGATCGCGAGGACATGGTCCGCGAATACCGGCGTTTCAACTATGCCCACATGCAACATCACTCGGTCTTCGATGCCCTGGTCAATCGCCAGGGCGCACGGGCCGAAGCGATCATGCGCGAGCACGCCAACGCGACCTTGCGTTATGCCGAGATCTTCGGTTCCGCAACCGCCAACGCGCGGATGAAGGTCATTCTGCCCACGGCGTGAGGCCTTTCAGAGATCGAGCACCAGCAGCGGGGTTTTCGCGCGCGAGCAGCAGGGGGTGAACTGGTCGTTCAGCGCTTGTTCCTGCTCGGTGAGGAACAGGTCGCGGTGCTCCGGGATGCCTTCGAGCACGCGGGTCAGGCAGGTTCCGCAAATCCCTTGTTCGCACGACACAGCAATCTCGATACCGTGGCTTTCCAGGACCTGGACCACGCTCCGGTCGGCGGGTACGTCGAAGACCTGGCCGCTGCTGGCGAGCTTCACCGAAAACCGCCCATCGAGGCGACTGTCCAGCGGCGCCGCAGCGAAGTATTCGCGATGCAGGCATGCCTCCTGCCAGCCCTGGGCCCGAGCGCTATCGAGCACATGCTGCATGAAACCGCCGGGGCCGCAGACATACAGGTGGACGTTGGCGTCGGGCGCCGCCAGCACCTGGGCGGTGTTCATTGCCGTATGGGGCTGCTCGTCGAAATGCAGGAACACGCGCTCGGCGAACGATGCGTTCTTGAGGCGTTGCACAAAGGCTGCGCGTTCACTGGCGCGGGCACAATAATGCAGTTCGAAGTCGGCGCCGATATGGGCCAGACGCTCGGCCATGCACAGGATCGGGGTGATGCCGATGCCGCCGGCGAACAGCAGGCTGCGTCGGGCTTCGTGCGCCAGCGGGAACAGGTTGCGCGGTGCGCTGATCTGCAGGCGGGCGCCCGGCTGTATGTGTTCGTGCAGGCAGCGGGAGCCGCCACGAGAGGCTGGATCCTTGAGCACGCCGATCAGATAGCGATGCTGTTCTTCAGGGTGATTGCACAGGGAATATTGACGGATCAGCCCGTCCGGCAGATGCACGTCGATATGTGCGCCAGCGCTGAAGGCCGGCAGCGCTTGGCCATCGACGCTGGCCAACTCAAAGCTGCAAATGTCCTGGGCTTCGTTGTTGCGGGATACCACCACCACATCGATCATGTTCAGTCCTCGTAGGGTTATCGCGCTGTTCAGGCGCTGGTCGTGGTGATCAGTTGCGCTGCGAGGGTGCGTTCCTTGGCGATCAGCCGCTCGAGGACCTTGCGTGACTGCACGCCGCCGGCATCGATATTGAGCTTGAGCAGATTGCGCGTCGGGTGGGCCAGCAGGTTCTGTTGCTGGCGTTCAAGCATCTCCAGGTCTTCGCTGAAAATCTTGCCCTGGCCTTCGCGAATGCTCGCGGTCAGTGCCGAGTCCTGAGGATTGAAGCTGCGCGCCATGCCCCAGAAGTACCAGATCGACGTCTCGGTTTGCGGGGTGATGAAGTCCACCACGATGCTCGCGGCCTTGTGCTCAGGCGCGGCGTGGTAGCCGCCCTTGCCGGCGTGGGCCACGCCGACTTCGATCAACACATGGCTGGGCGGGGTGAAGCGGCAGATCTGCCAGCGGTCCACCGGCACGTCATCGGCGAGGTTATTGCCACGCAGGGCCATGCGCCAGAACGGCGGGGCCATGATGTTTTCCATGTGTCGGGCGGTGACGACTTCATCGCCTTCGACCGTGGTCACGGGGGGCGCTTCGTCGATTTCCTTCTGGCCGATGCTAGAGGCGTGGACGTAGGTTTCGTGGGTCAGGTCCATCAGGTTGTCGATCATCAGGCGGTAGTCGCACTGGATGTCAAACAGGCCGCCGCCATAGGCCCACTGGTCACTCACGGCCCATTCCAAGTGGTGGATCAGCGCAGGGTCGGCCAGGGCCTGATCGCCGGGCCACACCCAGATGAAACCGTAGCGTTCCACCGCGGCGAAGGTCTTGTTGCAGGGAAAACCGCGCACCCGCTGCCCAGGCATTTCGACGGTCTTGCCGTCGCCACCCATGACCAGGCCGTGGTAGCCGCAGACCAGCTTGCCGTTTTCGACATAGCCCAACGAGAGCGGCGCGCCGCGATGCGGACAGAAGTCCTCGACAGCCACGACGGCGCCTTCCAGCCCGCGATAAAACACCATTTTTTCACCGCAGATCTGCCGACCCAGCGGCTTTTGCGCGATTTCATCGGGGGTGCAGGCGACATACCACGTGTTCTTGGGGTACATGGTGACTCTCCAGGCGAGTGATTGTTCTTATTTAATGGATCCATTAAATGAAGCGCGTCACGTCGAGTCAACATGTGGTGTGGTTTTATCGAGATTTATTTGGGCGATTATCGATCATCTTTGTATTTTTGGATCCATTGATTGCGTCTTCGCAGAATGAGTAACCCGGCGCGAGGCCGGGTTTTCTGTGCGTCCGCAAGGCCTGTCTGACGGACGAGTTCGAACGATCCACCTAGCCCAGGTGGATCACGGGGCATTCACTCACCAGAGCTTCCAGGTGTAATCGACATTCACCCGTAGCTCATTGTCATCCCGATGGCTGGCCTGGGCGATGAAATCATTGCGGTACCAGGCGTTGCGCACGCGCAGGGTCAGGCCTTTAAGGGGCGTGCCCTGAAGCACATAGTTCAGTTCGATGTCTTTTTCGCTTTCCTTCAGGTTGCTGCCGCCCAGCTTGGGTAGCTCAATGTTGTCGCCGCTGACGTAGCGCAGCATGCCATTGAGCCCGGGCAAGCCCAGCGCGACAAAGTTGTAGTCATAGCGCACCTGCCAACTGCGCTCCTTGGGGTTGAGGAACTCCGAGCTCAGCGTGCCTTCGGTGATGACCAAGGGCTCTGTGCCGAACAGGTAAGGCATGGCGGTCTTGCCGGTCAGTTGCATGTAGCCGGCGCCGAACCTGTGCGCGCCCAGGCTGTAAGTCAGCATCAGCGCGGCGTTGCGGTTGTCCACCGGGCCGGCCTTGGCCGCGCCGTCCTCGCCGGTGACGAACAGGCGAAAGTCGCTTTTCAGGCTGCCGGGGCCCATCGGGCGATTGTCGACGAAGCCGTAGAAATCCTTGCGGTAAAGGTCAGCCAGTTCGGCGTGGTAGTACTTCAACGTCAGTTGCGGCGACCAGGCATAGTCGCCGCCGAGGAAAGTAAAACGGTCGGATTCGGCGGTGCCTTTGAAGCGGCCGTTGGGCGAGGCTACCGACATTTTCTGGTAGTTGGTGGAGTCGCGCAGGTTGATGCGATCGAGCCAGCCGACGTGCAGGGTCAGGTTGTCGATTTCCTGGGACTTGAGGTACGTGCCGCGAAAAGTCTGCGGTAGCAAGCGGGTAGGGCTGGCGAAGGCGATTGGCAAAAACGTGCTGATGGTCCCCAGTTGCAACTCGCTCTTGGAGGCCCGGGCCTTGGCTGTCAGGCCCAGCTCCGAATACTCGCTGGCCGGTTCACGGGTCGTGGGGTTGTACGATAGCAGGCCGGTCCCCGTGCGCGCGGGCGAGGAGTCCAGACGGACCCCCAGCAAACCCTGGGCGTCCAGACCGAAGCCGACAGGCCCTTCGGTATAACCCGAGCGCATGTTGAGAATGAAGCCCTGCGCCCACTCGCGGGCAGCCGCCTGCGGCGTGGCGTTCACGTAATTGCGATCGAAGTAATAGTTGCGTATCGCCAGATCGGCATGGCTGTCGTCGACAAAACCGGCGGCGCACGCCTGGCCTACGGAAAAAACGCAGGTGCAGGCGCTGACGCCCCGAAAGAAATTCCTGAGCATGGCAGTGTTCACTTTTATTGTTGTTGGAGTAACCCCCGCGCCATCGTGGCGCGGAAGTGGAGTGCGAATTGGCGGTCAGTCAGCCGGCGAGCGGTTGCGGCGTACCGACAGGTAAAACATCGCCAGCGCCGCAATCACAATGCCGGGTGCCGAGGCCATCATCACGCCGGCGGTGCCCGTGCCCAGTGCGAGCATTTTGCCGGCCACCAACG
>NZ_JAKNRV010000324.1:0-5839 GCF_023072625.1 Pseudomonas emilianonis | reverse complement strand
CTTCGTCGTATTCCTTTCGAATCTCATCCGTCAGGCGTTTCGCCCGTGCCGACGGCCTGCACCGCGCCGCCGCGATGGTGCCCCGTGGCGAATGGGGTGAGCGTGTCTACAAGGCCTTCCGTCAGGACTGGGAAGCCAACGGCGGTACCGTTGTCGGCGTCGAGTACGTCGACCAACCGGTCGCCCTCGCCCAGCAAATTGCCGATCTGTTCCAACTGCGTAAAAGCGAAGGCCGTGCCAAGAGCCTGCAAAGCGCCGTCGGCACCGACGTCGCCGCACAGCCTTCGCGTCGCCAGGACATCGAGTTCATCTTCATGGCCGTCACCCCGCAACTGGCCCAGCAGATCAAGCCAACCCTGAACTTCCAGTACGCCGGCGACGTGCCGGTGTATGCGACGTCCCACGTGTTCAGCGCCAGCGGCGACAAGAACCAGTACCTGGACATGACCAACGTCATGTTCTGCGAAACCCCTTGGCTGCTCAACACCACCGACCCGCTGCGCAACCAGGTTGCCGCACAATGGCCGCAAGCCAATGGCAGCCTTGGCCGCCTGTACGCGATGGGCGTCGATGCCTACCGCCTGGCGCCACGCGTAGGCCAACTCAAGGCATTGCCGGACACACGTATTGACGGCCTCTCGGGCAGCCTGGGCATCAGCGCCAACCAGCGTGTTGACCGCCAGATGCCCTGGGCGAAGTTCGTCAGCGGCGAGGTCCAGCGCCTGCCCGATACCCCACGCTGATGCCCGAGAGGTCCAGCGCACAAAGCGGCAAGGATGCCGAACTCCAAGCACTTGAGTACCTTCGACAACAGGGTCTGCGCCTTCTGGCGCAGAACTGGTTGTGTAACCGCGGCGAGCTTGATCTGGTCATGCTTGACGGCGATACAGTAGTATTCGTCGAAGTCCGCTACAGAAAACACGCACAATGGGGTGGCGCGCTCGCCAGTATCGACGGGCGCAAGCGTCAGAAGCTGATACTCGCCGCGCAGTTTTTCCTGCTCAAGGAGCATCGCTGGGCTGATTCCCCCTGCCGTTTCGATGTGGTTGCCATTGAAAGCACACCGTCTGGCAAAGCTGATTTGAACTGGCTCAAAGATGCCTTCGACAGCTGATTCGCCGGACATCTTCACCACACACTTTTGCTCTTTGCTTTGCGGGCTGCACATTCCTGTGCCAAATAGCCGCGCTACTTAAGGTCACACAGATGGACATGCAATCCCGAATTCGCCAGCTTTTCCAGGCCAGCATCGACACCAAGCAACAGGCGATGGACGTACTTGCACCGCACATCGAGCAAGCCAGTCAGGTCATGGTCAACGCCTTGCTCAACGAGGGCAAAATGCTTTCGTGCGGCAACGGCGGCTCGGCCGGCGACGCCCAGCATTTCTCGTCCGAGCTGCTCAACCGCTTCGAGCGCGAGCGTCCGAGCCTGCCGGCCATTGCCTTGACCACCGACTCGTCGACGATCACCTCGATCGCCAACGACTACAGCTACAACGAAATCTTCTCCAAGCAGATCCGCGCCCTGGGCCAACCGGGCGACGTGCTGCTGGCGATTTCCACCAGCGGCAACTCGGCGAATATTATTCAGGCGATCCAGGCCGCACATGATCGCGAAATGGTTGTCGTAGCATTGACCGGTCGCGACGGCGGCGGCATGGCCTCGCTGCTGCTGCCCGAGGACGTGGAGATTCGCGTCCCGGCCAATGTCACCGCACGTATTCAGGAAGTCCACCTGCTGACGATCCACTGCCTGTGTGATCTGATCGACAGCCAACTGTTCGGGAGTGAAGAATGACCGTTAAACGCCTCAGCCTATTGGCGATCGCGCTGTGCCTCGGCATCAGCGGCTGCAGCACGGCAATCACCGCGACACGTGACACCCCCATCCAGGACGACAAGGGCACCCGCACCTTCGGCAGCAAGATTGACGACTCGTTGATCGAAACCAAGGTCGAGGTCAACGTCGCCAAGGCCGCTACGGACCTGGGCAATGGCGCGTCGCGCATCGTCGTGACCAGCTTCAACGGCGTGGTGCTGCTCGCAGGCCAAACGCCGCGTGCCGACCTCAAGGCCCAGGCCGAACAAGCCGCCTCAGCCGTGCAGAGGGTCAAGAAGGTCCACAACGAATTGCAGGTGATGGACCCGATCACCCTGCTGGCCATCAGCAACGACGCGCTGCTGACCACCAAGATCAAGGCGCAGATGCTGACCGATAACGCGATTCCCGGTTCGCGCATCAAAGTCGTCACCGACAACGGCATCGTTTACCTGATGGGCCTGCTGACCCAGGCGGAAGCGACCCGTGCGGCGAACCTGGTACAGGGTGTATCCGGCGTGCAGCGGATCGTGAAGGTGTTCGAGTACATCGATTGATGTAACCGACAGCCATAAAAAATGGGCGCCCTGCATTCACTGCAAGGCGCCCTTTTTATTAGCGGGTGATTACTGGTATTGCGAGTACGGGTTGCCCTGGAACTGGTTGTTCTGCTGCGGCGCCTGTTGCTGGGCACCTGGCTGGCCGTACTGCTGGCCCGGGATTGGGCCCAGGTTCACTTCTACACGCCGGTTCTGAGCACGCCCGTTGACGTCGGCATTGCTGGCAATCGGATTATCCGGACCGGCACCGCGAGCGCTCAGGTTGGCAGCGCTGACGCCTTGGGATGTCAGGTAATTCGCCACACTCTGCGCACGACGCTGGGACAGGTCCATGTTCAGTTGGCGGCTGCCAGTGCTATCGGTGTAACCCACGATCTGGATGGTGTTCTGGCTGAACTGCTTGAGCGAGTTGGCCAGGTTGTTCAGCGGCATGTAGAAGCTGCTGGAGATCGCGTCCGAGTTGGTGGCGAAGGTGATGTTACCCGGCATGATCAGTTTGATCTGATCGCCCTGGCGCTGAACTTCAACCCCGGTATTGGCCATGCTTTCGCGCAGTTTCTTTTCCTGCTGGTCGGCGTAGTAGCCATAACCCGCTGCGCCTGCCCCCGCGACGACCGCACCGATCAGCGCGCCCTTACCACGGTTGTTATGGTCGATGGCCGCACCGGCCAACGCACCGGCCAGGGCACCGAGGCCGCCGTACTTGGCAGTCTTGCTCATGCCACCGGATTCATTACTCGCCTGTCCCTGGCTGCTACCGTCATACGGATTAGGTGAAGCACAGCCAGATAACAAGGCTACGGCAGTAGCGACAACTAGCAGACGACGCGGAGTGAACATGGAGAAGCTCCTACTTTTGCACTCTGGGTGCAGAGGACATGGACAATGGATCTTTGCCGAGCTTTGAACGCGACAAACGGTAAAAATTCCGTAGACGTATCCCGACCTGTAACAAAAGATTCAGGACTACCGTCGCTGCACAAACCGTAGCAGACCCACGCTGAACACACGCTGAGTTTTTTGCTACAGGCCTTGAGCGCTTGCGCCGCAGTCACGCGCGCACAAAGGGGTTCTCACGCATCTCATCACCCAGTCGCGTATCCGGCCCATGCCCCGTCACCACCGTCGCGGCCTCATCCAACGTATACAACCGTTGCTTGATCGACCGCACGATCGTCGCCTGGTCCCCGCCCCACAAATCCGTGCGGCCCACGCCCCGGCGAAACAGCGTATCCCCGGCAATCAGCAGCTTGGCGTCGGCAAACCAGAAACTCATCGACCCCGGCGTGTGCCCCGGCGTATGCAATGCTACGCCGCAACCGCAGGCCAGTTCTTCGTCGTCGGCCAGCCAACGGTCCGGGGGCGGCACCGGCGTATACGGCACGCCAAACATCTGGCACTGCATCTCCAGGTTGTCCCAGAGAAACTGGTCGGCCTTGTGCAAGTGCAGGGTCGCGCCGGTCTTCTCCTTCAACTGGCCGGAAGCCAGGAAGTGATCCAGGTGGGCATGGGTGTGAATGATGCTTACTACCTTGAGACCCAGCGCATCGAGCCGCGCCAGGATCAGTTCGTGATTGCCGCCGGGGTCGACCACGATGGCTTTTTTACTGATGGGATCGCCGATGATGGTGCAGTTGCACTGCAACGGGCCGACGGGAAAGGTTTCGCGGATGAGGGTCGGCTTTGCGGTGTCCATGAACGGGCCTCGAGTGCAAATGAAGGGTAGTTTCGGGCGAATCTCGCCAGAATAATTGCACTATTAAACCAGACTGGGGTGGCTTCGCAGCCCACCGCGAGCAAGCTCGCTCGCCACGGCGGTCACTCTTTAACCAATCAACCGCAGCTCCTGCGCCCGCGCCACCGCCTGGGTGCGCCGCTCCACCCCCAGTTTGCTGTTGATATGGCTGGCGTGAGTCTTGACCGTGTGCAGGGAGATGAAGAGTCGCTTACTGATTTCCTGGTTCGAACAGCCTTGGGCGATCAGTTGCAGTACCGCCAGCTCGCGGACGCTCAGGGTTTGATGGTTGGGCGCCGGCTCGCTGACCGCTAAGGTCGGCAGCAACGCCAACAGGCACTGGTTCAATACCCCATGGGGGTCTTGGCCGAGTTGATCGCGCATCCAGTCGGGATACCCTTCAAGCAATCGCTGGAAGGGTTGCAGCGCCCCCCCGGCCCCGGCTTCAAGTGCGCGGGCCAACACCTCTCGCGCTTTGGCCTCCAGGCCGTTCTCCAGCAGCAACTGCGCCTGCTGGGTCAGCGCCATCAGGGCAATCATCTGGCGCCCGCTGCTGTGGGCGTGTTGCGCCAGGTCTTCGAGCCGCTGGAGTGCCGCCGCCGGTTGATGGCGGATGGCATCCAGCGCGGCCTGCTGCAGCTCGATATGCTGTGGCAGATGCGGATGAAACTCCGGGGCGGCCGCCGCGTGTTCACCGTTGTAGGTTTGCCCCAGGCGGGTCAGCCAGGCATCGGCCAGGTCGGTACGCCCCTGGGCTAGCCAGAGCTCGCATTTGATCAGGGTGATCATTGCCAGGTAGTAAATCGGCGGCACGTCCCAGATGTGCATCAGGCGTTCGGCCTCAGCCAATTCGGCGAAGGCTTTGGCGAAATCGCCGCGACGCCCTTCGACGTTGGCAATCACACAATGGCCGATCAGCACACTGATATCCCGGCAAGCACGGGCTTCGGCGAGGCCGGCGCGCAGGCGGTCCAGGCCGGCTTCCGGCTGATAACGCGCGAGCAGCAGGTAGCCTTCGTAAAGCGATAATCGGGCGCGCACGGCGTATAGCCGCTGGGGCGACAGGTCGTGCAAGCGCTGCAGGCCCTGGCGCACTTCATCCAGCGAGCGCAGGATTTCACCGCGCGCCTGCAAGACCCGGGCGCGGTCGTAATGGGCCAGGGCCTCGAACAGTGGGTTGCCGACACGCTGCGCCAACTCGAGGGATTCGCGGTTCAAGCCTCGGGCGCGCCACAGATCGGCGTCAACGATCGCCAGGTTGGAGAGGGTCGACAGGCACATCAGGCGCTGGCCGTAACGGCGCTGCGGCAGGCTTTCCAAGGCTTCGCTGCAATAGCGCTGGGTCAACTCGCGGTCACCTCGACCCCTGGCGATGATCCCGCTCAGCGCCAGCCACTGCGCCAGCATCGACTTCTGTGCGGTGGCCGATGGCGCCGGCAGGAAACGGCTGAGGTAGCCGGACAGTTCTTCCGCCGCATCCAACTGGCACGCCAGGCCCAAGGCCCAGCTATACAGCACGATCAACCGGGGTGTGCTGATCAGCAGGCTGTCGGGCAAGTCCATTTTCCAACGCAGGAGCATGCCGACGTTCTGCTCGGCCAGCAGTTGTTCCTCGGACAGGTTCTGCACCAAGCTCGCCGCCACATCCAGATGGCCGGCGCGCAACGCCTGCTCGACCGCTTCATCGATCAGCCCTTGGGCGTTGAACCAGCGACAGGCGAGA
>NZ_JAKNRV010000323.1:0-5891 GCF_023072625.1 Pseudomonas emilianonis | reverse complement strand
ATCCCGACCACGCGGTCGGCGGGTTTCAGGCCCTGGTCGATCACCAGGCGTTCGCCCAGATCCAGGCCGATATGGATGGCCTGCAGGTGCACGTGGTTTTGCGCATCCAACACCGCGACCTGGGTGCCTTGGGCGCGGAAGATCAGCGCGCTGGCCGGGATGCTCACGCCATGGGTGTCCGCCGGGATCGGCAGGGTGGCTTCGGCGTAATCGCCGGGCAGCAATTCGCCGTTGGGGTTGTCGGCGACAAACTGCGCGAGCAGGGTGCCGGAGCGGCGGTCGATGGCGGTGGAGTCGCCGATCAGGTGCGCCTTGAAGTGCTCGCCGGGGTGCTCGGGAACGGTCAGCTCGGCTTCAAGCCCTGGGTGGATGACGGCCGCATAGTTCTGCGGCACCGGCACGTAGAGGCGCAGTTGGTGGGTGTCGGCGATGCTGAACAGCTCCGGGTCGCTGTCGGTGTCGGCCTTGATCAACTGGCCGATGTCGGTGTTACGCGCGGTGATGGTGCCGGCGAACGGTGCGCGCAGGGTCTTGTAGCTTTCCAGCGCGGATAACCGTGCGTAGTCAGCGGCGGCCGCTTCGGCGTTGGCTTTGGCCGCTGCGGCGTTGGAGGTTTTTTCATCGGCCTCCTGGCGCGACACCGAATGGCTGGCCAGCAGGTTTTGCCAACGCGTCGCGGTGGTGGCGGCCAGCCGCGCATTGGCCTGTTGCTGCACCAGGCGCGCATGGGTTTGCGCCAGTTGTTGATCGAGATCGGGGCTGTCGATTTCGGCGAGGATTTGCCCGGCTTTGACCTGGCTGCCGATGTCGACTTTCCAGTCCTTCAAGTAGCCGCTGACCCGCGCATGGATCGGCGCCTTGCTCCAGGCTTCAAGGTGGGCGGGCAGGCGCAGGGTGTCGCCGGCCACGTTCTGTTGCGGCTCAAACACCATCACCTGCGGCACGGCGGCGGTTTCGGTCCAGGCCGTGACGGATCGTTCGTGCATTGTGCGGGCGTACAGGCCGTTGGCGACCAGCAGGGCGGCCAGGGTCAGGCCGCCGACACCCATGAGCATCAGACGCTTGCGCGAGGGTTTGTGATCAGACGACATGGGGCGTTTCTCCAACAGTTGCGCGAGTAGGCTGACGACCGTGGACCAGGCTGAAGACCACGGGAACAAATAACAGGGTGGCGACGGTGGCGAGGATCAAACCACCGATTACGGCGCGGCCCAGCGGCGCGTTCTGCTCCTCGGACAAGGCCAGCGGCAGCATGCCGATGATCATCGCCAGGGCGGTCATGCACACCGGACGGAAGCGCGTGTAACCGGCTTCCAGCGCGGCCTTGAGCGCATCGCCATGTTCGGCCAGGCGTTCGCGGCAGAAGCTCACCACCAGGATCGAGTTGGCTGTGGCCACGCCCATGCACAGGATGGCGCCGGTCAACGCGGGCACCGACAATGACGTGCCGCTGAGGAACAGCATCCACACGATCCCCGCCAGCGCCGCCGGCAATGCGGTGATGATCACGAACGGGTCGACCCACGACTGGAAGTTGACCACGATCAGCAGGTAGATCAGCACCACCGCACCGAGCAGGCCGACGCTCAAACCGCTGAAGGCTTCATTCAGCGCATCGATCTGCCCATGCAGGCTGATCACTGAGCCCTTGGGGCGCATGGACGCGGTATCGTCCAGCACCTTTTGCACGTCACGCGCGACGCCGCCGAGGTCGCGGCCTTGCACGTTGGCGTAGAGGTCCAGGGTCGGTTCGATGTTGTAGTGGGTCACCACCGCCGGGCTTTGCACGCGGGAGATGCTGGCCACGCCGCCGAGGATTTGCGACTGGCCATCGGCACCGGTCACGGGCAGCGCTTCCAGCGCCGGCAAGCTGTCGAGGCGGTATTGCGGGGTGGCGGCGACGATGGAATAGGACACGCCGTTGGCCGGGTTGAGCCAGAAGGTCGGCGCCGTTTGCGAGCTGCCCGCGAGGGACGCGACCATGCTGTTGGTCACATCGCGCTCGGTGATGCCCAGGCCGTTGGCGCGCAGGCGGTCGACATTCACTTGCAGCGACGGGTAGCCGGTGGACTGCTGGATGCGCAGGTCGGCGATGCCCGGTACGTGTTGCAGGCGGCGTTCGAGTTCCACGGCGTAAGCACGGTTTTCTGCATCGCTGCGTCCGGAGATTTTCACGTCCAGTGGCGCCGGCGTGCCGAAGTTGAGGATCTGGCTGCTGATGTCCGCCGGCAGGAACGCGAAGTGGCTGCCGGGGAAACTTTGCGGCAGTGCTTCACGCAGTTTTTTCACGTAATCGGCAGTCGGCGCGTGGTGCTGTTTCAGGCTGACCTGGATATCGCCGTCCTGCGGGCCGATGGTGCCACTGCTGCTGTAGGCCATGTCGATGCCGCTCAGCGGAATGCCGATGTTGTCGACGATGGTGTCGAGTTCTGCGGCCGGGATCACTTCGCGTATCCGCGCCTCGATCCGGTCGAACGCGGCCGCGCTTTCTTCGATCCGTGTACCCAACGGCAAACGCACATGCAGCGCCAGCGCGCCGGCGTCGGTGGCCGGGAAGAAGTCCTGGCCCAGGCTGGGCAGCAGCAGAAACGAGGCGAGCACGCAGGCCAAAAAGCCGACGATGAAGCGCTTGCGATTGCCCAGGGCCAACGTCAGCAGGCCATGGTAGGTGTCGCGGATGTTCGAGAAGTGCCGCTCGAAACCCTGCTGGAAATTCAGCACCGACTGCAGCACGGCGTTGCGTGGCTTGGTGTGCTGCTCGCCTTCGTGGTGGTTGATGAATGCATCTTCCGGGTGATGGCCGGTGCCCGGTTCCGGCGTGTGCGGCTTGAGCAGGTACATCGCCAATGTCGGCACCAGGGTGCGCGAGAGGATGAACGAGCTGGCCATGGCAAAGATCACCGCCAGGGCCATCGGCCGGAATAGGTACCCGGCGATGCCTTGCAGCAAAAACATCGGCACGAACACGATGCAGATGCACAGCAGCGAGACGAACGCCGGGCCGACGATCTGCGCGGCGCCGTCGAGGATCGCGGTCTTCACCGCCTTGCCCTGTTCCAGGTGCCAGTTGATGTTTTCGATGGTCACCGTGGCGTCGTCCACCAGAATCCCCACCGCCAACGCCAGCCCGCCGAGGGTCATCACGTTGAGTGTCTGCCCGCTGACCGCCAGCAGCGCGATGGCCGCGAGCACCGCCAGGGGAATCGAGACGGCGATGATCAGCGTCGAGCGCCAACTGCCGAGGAACAGCAGGATCATCGCGCTGGTCAGCAGCGCGGCGATGATGCCTTCCTGGGCCACGCTGCCCACCGATTGTTTGACGAACACCGACGCGTCGCCCAGCAACGAGGTCTTCAGCGACGGCGGCAGGGTTTCGTTGATGCGCGGCAGCATCTGGCGGATGCCGTCGATGATCGACAGGGTGGAGATGCTGCCGTTTTTCAGCGCTGGCATCAGCACTGCGCGATGGCCGTCGACGCGCACGATGTTGGTCTGCGGCGGCGAACCGTCACGCACGTGGGCCACCTGGCCGATGGTGATCAAGGCGCCGTCGACGGTCTTGATCGGCAGGTCGTTGAGTTCATCGATGGCCTTGGGGCTGTTGTTGAGCAGGATCGTGTATTCGTTGGGGCCGAGCTTGGCGGTGCCGACCGGGATGATCTGGTTCTGCAACGCCAGCGCATTGCCCACGTCCTGGGCCGACAAGCCTTTGGCGGCCAGCGCCTGCGGGTCGAGGTCGAGGGTGATCTGGCGCTGTTTGCCGCCCATGGGCGTGGGCATGGCCAGGCCGGGCAGGGCGCTGAGGGGCAGGCGGATATTGTTCTGCACCAGGTCGCGGATCTTGGCTTCGGACAGGGTCGGGCTGGAGAACGCCATTTGCAGGATCGGCACCGTCGACGCGCTGTAGTTGAGGATCAGCGGCGGTGTGATGCCAGGAGGCATTTGCTTGAGCACGGTTTGTGACACTGCGGTGACTTGGGCGTTGGCAGTGCGGATGTCGACGCCGGGCTGGAAGAAAATCTTGACGATGCCCATGCCCGGCAGGGATTGCGATTCGATGTGTTCGATGTCGTTGACGGTGGTGCTCAGGGAGCGTTCATAGGTGTAGATCACCCGCCCGGCCATGGCGTCCGGCGACAGGCCGTTGTACTGCCAGACCACGGCGACGACAGGGATGCCGATATCGGGGAACACATCGGTGGGGGTTCGCAGGGCCGCCATCGGCCCGATGATGCAGATGAATATGGCCAACACGATAAACGTGTACGGCTTGTGCAGTGCGGTCTTTACCAGCCCGAGCATGCGTGAACCTCCGAGGGAGCAGGATTGCAAACCCCGGCAGTCTTGCCCGACCCACCTAACACGCACCTTTCAGCCAGGTGAAGGAAGATTTAGGTATGGGCTGAAGATCGTTTCATGTGTATTCATTTGTTCTACAAGGGGTGGCTCTCCAAGCTGGTGACCGATCGGACGCGATGCGTCTTTTGACTGATGTCCTTTGGAGTTCTGCCATGTCACTGAAGCCCTTATTGCTGATTCCCGCCTTGAGCGCTGTGTTGTTACTGTCGGCCTGCGCCGGCCCGATGCCCAAAGCCGACCCCAGCGAAGCCTGGATCGGATTGAAAGAAGAAGCGCCGAATGACCTGCTGGCCGAGCGTGTCGATGGCAAGCGTGTGGATGACGGGCGCTTTTTTGAAGTGTCGCCGGGGGACCATCGTTTGGATGTGACGTTGTTCGAGGAGGAGCCAGGCGACGACAACCAGCGGGACTGCCAGGGCCGCGTGGAGTACAAGGACTTCAAGGCGGGCGAGCACTACACCCTGATCGAATCCAGCCTGGGCACCACCGTGCGCGCATCGCTGTTGGATGATCACGGCAAGGAAGTCGCGGCAACGCAGGACTTCAATTGCATGCCCGGCTAGGCGTGATGCACTGCCGCCGGGTGCGGCTTGGCGGATGCAGCCGGTTTGACGTGGGGGTGATGGTGCCGGCGGGTAATACGCAACACCCCCCACAACATGGCGCCGGCGACCGCCAGCCAACCGCAGAACAACAGGAAAATCGTCGTTGCAAGGCTCATTCGGGCCTCCTTTCGCCCCGTAGGGCACACACACTCTTCTCAATGGACAGTCTAGCCAACCGACGGTTACCTGCTATTGACCAATGGTCGTGTCGATCCAACTTCTTTGCTCTATCCCGGGCGTTTTACTGCGGTTCAAGGCTATACCCGGGCTGAAGAGCGTCCTATGATCAGGGCCCTTACCGGCAGTTGATCAAGAGAGTAAAAAATTGCGGTTACGGTCGAACGTTACAACCTCCTTGCTGCTGGCCTGCGCCCTTGGGCTCGCGGCCTGTTCCGGGCACCCGACGAAGCTGGCGGGCTTGCCGGAGCGCGTCGAACTCAATGGTGTGCCGACGTTTCGCAGCGACGCCTATCAAAGCGGCCCTACGGCGTTAGCCAGCATGCTGTCGCAACAAGGCATTGTCATGACACCGGGTTTACTGGATAAGCCGCTGCACTTGCCGGGCGGCGAGGCGAACCTTGAGCGCAACATGCAGGTGCTGGTCCGTGAATACGGGCTGATGGTGTACCCGCTCGACGCCAAGCTCACGGCGGTGTTGGCGCAGGTGTCCGCGGGGTACCCGGTGATGGCGCGGATCAGCGGGCGGTTTTGGTCTGAGCCGCGCTACGTGGTGGTCGTAGGGTTTAACCAGCGCAAAAGCACGGTGTTGTTGAGTTCGGGCATGGACCGGCGATTGTTGATGGACTTCAGTGATTTCGAGTCCGCCTGGAAAGGCGCCGGGCACTGGGCAATCGTCACCCAGCGCCCGAGCCAGTTGCCGGCCAATGTGGATGCACAGCGCTGGCGCGACGCGGCCAATGCCAAAAC